>NZ_JBSFPS010000015.1:0-70453 GCF_053588315.1 Streptosporangium sp. NPDC003464
GGGCGTCCGGCGGCGGGGCGTCCGGCGGGCCATGTCGTCCGGCGGAGACCGGCGTCGGCCGCCCCGGCCCGGAGCGCCCCTCAGGTCAGGGCCGGGCGGACCTGGAGCACGCCGTCGCGCCGGATCCGGGTCTCGAAGGACGGCTGCGGGGCCGTGGCGGGGCCGTGCGCGACGGTCCCGTCCGACAGTCGGAAGGTGCTCCCGTGCCACGGGCACACCACGCAGGCGGTGCCCTCTTCGGAGATCAGGCGCCCCTGGTGCAGCGGCCCGGCCAGGTGGGAGCAGCCGTCGGCGAGCACGGTGACCCCGTCGCCGACCCGCAGCACGAACAGGTCGATGTAGCCCAGCCGTCTGGCCACCGGACGCCCGTCCGGCAGGTCCCTGAGCTCGCACAGGTCGTGCCAGCCCAGCGGGACCAGATGGGCGACCGACTCGGCGTGGTTGGCCCCGGCCGCCTGCCGGTAGGCCAGGTGACCGCCGAGCTGGCCGCCCAGCCCGGCCGCGCCCAGCGCCGCGAACGCCAGCATCCGGCCCTTCCGCTCGTCCCCGGACAGCCGCAGCGCCAGCGAGCCGGCGTAGAGCCCGAAGGCGGTCAGGTTGGCGATCGCGTGCACGAATCCGACCCGCTGCTGCTCCCGGTGGAGGGCGGACCAGTCGGTGATCCCGGCCGCGACGGAGGGCAGGGCCGTCGCGAGGCCGGTGGCGAGCACCGTCCGCGCCGCGCGCGGCTCGGAGCGGGTCAGGTCGAGCACCGCGGTCGCCGCCCAGCAGCCCAGGGTGAAGGTGACGAGCGGCGGGTGGAGGGGCTTGCCGGTGGGGACCCCGTGCAGCAGGTCGCGCAGCCATCCAGGGCCGATCCGCCGGCGTACGGCCTTGGCCGCTATCCGGATCGGCCGGTCCATCCTGGTCGACCGTTCGAGACGGCCGGCGAGGTCGACCGGGGGCACCAGGTGCCTGAAGCTGCGGCGTTTCGTTTTGACGGTTTCCTTCACGATCGCCCCCTTCTCAACCCATAGGGACCTACCCGGGAACCAGGTTATGCACGCGCCAAATGTCCCCGGCTGATGGACAGCTCGATGATCTCGGTGGCATAGGCCCCCAGCGTCGCCGATCCCTCCTCGATGATCTTCACCTTCTCCAGCACCTGCTCGGCCGTCACCTTGTAGAGCGACCAGGTGCCGCCCTCGTTGTGGTGGTTGGCCATGATCGGCGCGATCCTGTCGAGGGCCTTGGCGAACCTGGCCTCGGGGGTCTTGCGCTCCTCGAACTCGTCCCAGAGCGCGCGCAGCCGCGCCGCCTGGTCCTCGGGGAGCAGCCCGAAGATCCGGTCGGCGGCCTTGCGCTCGATGCCGAGCTGGGCCTCGACGGCGTGGGCGTCGTAGATGAAGGTGTCTCCGGCGTCGATCTCGACGATGTCGTGGACGAGCAACATCGCGACGACCTTGTCCAGGTCGGTGTCCGGCGGGGCGTGCTCGGCCAGGATCATCGCCAGCATCCCCACGTACCACGAATGCTCGGCGTCGTTCTCCCGCCGCGACCCGTCCATCAGGGTGTTGCGGCGGACGATGCGTCTGAGCTTGTCGATCTCCATGGCGAAGGCGAGCTGAGCGTGCAGGCGGTCCTGTTCTGGAGGGGTGGTCACCCGCGCAAGCCTAATGCGCGCCGATCCCCCTTTACCGAACGATCATGTGATCACGCGGGACTGAGCGTGACCGGCACCCCGTTGAACACGGCGTTCCCCGAAGGGACGTCGATCACAGACCCGTCCGTCAGCGTGTTCGCGTTGACCCCCGCGTGCTCGGCCGCGACCAGTTGCGCGCTCCCGGCGTGCCCCCAGCCGTGGGGCAGGCTCACCACCCCCGGCATGATCGTGTCGGTGGGTTCCAGCGGCACGACGAGCTGGCCGCCCGCCGAGCGCACGAGCGCGTGCTCGCCGAGCCCGAGCCGGGTCACGTCGCCGGGGTTGATCTGCAGGGTGCAGCGGTTGCTCCCGCCGACCAGCGGTCCCACGTTGTGCAGCCAGCTGTTGTTGGAGCGCAGGTGACGGCGGCCGATCAGCACCATCTCCGTGGGCGGCGCGGCCGGCCGGTCGCGCAGCCGCGCGAGGTCGGCCACCAACTGCGGGGGCGCCAGCTCCACCCGGCCCGAGGCGGTGCACAGCACCTCCGCCAGCCGGGGCCGGAGCGGGCCCAGGTCGATGCCGTGCGGGTTGGCGAGCAGCTCGGCCAGCGACAGGCCGTAGGGGCCGAGCTTCAGCATGGCGTCCAGCCGCCGCTCGGCCCCGGTGCTCCCCTCCAGCGTGGCGCGCAGTTCCGCCACCTCGCAGCCCTCGAACGGCGAGCCGGGCGTCCCGGCGGCCTTGCGGAGCAGCTGGTCGAGGATCAGCTCGTCGAGCGCGGCCGGGTCGGCCTCCGCCCCCTGCCCCGAAGCGATCATCGTCAGCCGCGCCAGGATCTCGGCCTCCGACGGCCGCCCCGGCTCCAGCGGCAGGACCGGCGGGGAGAACCTGGCGTAGTTGCGCACCGCGACGAACAGCAGCGAGAGGTCGTAGTGCGGCGTCTGCAGCACGCGCGGCGGCGGCAGGATGACGTGCGCGTGCCTGGTCGTCTCGTTCAGGTAGGGGTCCACGCAGACCATGAACTCCAGGTCGCCGAAGGCCCGGTCGAGCCGGGGGCCGCCCGGCGCCGACAGCACCGGGTTGCCCGCCACCGTCACCAGTGCCCTGACCTGCCCCTCGCCCGGGGTCTCGATCTCGTCGGCGAGGGTGGCCACCGGCAGCTCGCCGTTCGCCTCCGGCAGCCCGCGGACGCGGCTGTGCCAGCGTCCCGTGGCGTACGGCCTGCGCCTGCGGCCGTTCTCCACGGCGGTCCTGGCGAACATCACCCCGCCGGGCCGGTCGAAGTTGCCGGTCAGGATGTTGACCACGTCGACCAGCCACTGCGCGACGGTGCCGAACTCCGCGGTGCAGGTCCCGATGCGGGCGTAGACCGCGGCCGCGGGGGCCGCGGCCAGCTCGCGGGCCAGCCGCGCGATCTCCCCGGCGGGCACCCCGCACACCTGGGCCATGGCCTCCGGGGTGAACTCCGCCGCCAGCCGCCGCACCTCCTCCAGACCCTCGACCTCGACCTCGGGTGCGGTGAGGCCCTCGGCGAAGAGCGTGTGGACGATGCCGAGCAGCAGGTGGGCGTCGGTGCCGGGCCGGACGAACAGGTGCTCGTCGGCGAGGGCGGCGGTCCTGGTGCGGCGCGGGTCGACGACCACGAGTTTGCCGCCGCGCCTGCGCAGCGCCTTGAGGCGGCCGGGGAAGTCGGGGGCGGTGCAGAGCGAGCCGTTGGACTCCAGCGGGTTGGCGCCGAGCATCAGCAGGTAGCCGGTCCGGTCCAGGTCGGGCACCGCGATGGCCAGCGGGTCGCCGAGCATGAGGCCGCAGGCGACGTGTTTGGGCATCTGGTCGGCGGTGCTGGCGGAGAAGACGTTGCGGGTGCCGAGCGCGCGGATCAGCGGCGGGCCGTACAGGGCGCCGGCCATGGAGTGGGCGTTCGGGTTGCCCAGGTAGACGGCCAGCGACTGGCGGCCGTGGGCGTCGATGACGCCCCGGAGACCCCGGTCGACCGCGCGGAAGGCCTCCTCCCAGGTGGCCTCGTGCCACTGGTCGCCGGTGCGGATCATCGGGACGCGGAGCCGGTCGGGATCCTCGTCCAGGCGGCCCAGGCTCGCGCCCTTGGGACAGATGAACCCCTGGGAGAACGGGTCGTCCGGGTCGCCCTTGACCGATGTGACGTGCCCGGTGTCGTCGAGTGTGAGCCGCAGACCGCAGACGGCCTCGCAGAGGGGACAGGTCCGGTGCGCGGTTCTCATCGGCACTCCTGAGTTCGACGAATGAACTCATGATGGCCTCCGGTGGGGGGCGAGGGAAGCCCCGCACCGGTCCCGCGCGGATCACCGGGCAGACGGGTCCCGCGCGGACGCCCGGGGAGGTCTCCGCGCGGACGCCCCGGGGAAGTCTCGGCGCGGATGCCGGGGAAGGTCTCCGCACGGACGCTTGGAGAAGTCTCCGCGCGGACGCCCGGAAAAGCGGGAGGACCCGCGCGGGCGCGCGGGTCCTCCGAGGCCGTACGGCCCGCACCCCGGCGAGGCGCGGGCGGTACGGCGAGGGCGGGGACGGGTTAGCTGCTGATGCCCAGACCCTGGGCGACGCCCTGGCCCAGGTCCTTGTGGATGTTGGTCCAGTACTCCACGACGCGCTTCTTCATCTCGGCCGTGACCTCCGGGGCGGAGGCGTGGCCGACGACGTTGCTCACCAGGTGGGCGCGGTCGGTCTCGGACAGGACGTTCTCCCACAGGGCGCGGGGCTGGACGTAGTCGTCGTCCTCGCGGTGCAGGGTGTAGGCGGAGCGGATGATCTCGCCGCTCACCTGGTAGTTCTCACCCTCGTACAGCGCCGGGTCGGCGGCGGGGCCGCCCACCGTGTTCGGCGCGTAGACCGGGTCGGCGGGGTTGACGAAGGCCATCTGGCCGTCCTTGTTGTAGCTGTGGACGGGCGACAGCGGCCGGTTGATCGGCAGTTGCAGGTAGTTGGCGCCGATGCGGTAGCGGTGGGCGTCGGGGTAGGAGAACAGCCGGCCCTGGAGCATCTTGTCCGGGGACGGGCCGATGCCCGGCACCAGGTTGGCGGGCTCGAAGCCGGCCTGCTCCACCTCGGCGAAGTAGTTCTCCGGGTTCCGGTTCAGGACGAACTTGCCGATCGTGATCTCGGGGTAGTCGGAGTGCGGCCACACCTTGGTCAGGTCGAAGGGGTTGAACCGGTAGTCGGCGGCGTCCTCGAACGGCATGACCTGGACGTTCACGGTCCAGGACGGGTGGTCGCCGTTCTTGATCGCAGTGTGCAGGTCACGGATGTGGTAGTCCGCGTCCTGCGCGATGACCGCGCCGGCCTCGGCGTCGGTGAAGTTCTTGATGCCCTGGTCGGTCTTGAAGTGGTACTTGATCCAGAACTTCTCGCCGGCCGCGTTGTACCACAGGAAGGTGTGCGAGCCGAAGCCGTGCACGTGACGCCAGGACGCCGGGGTGCCGCGGTCGGTCATCAGGAAGGTGACCTGGTGGGCGGTCTCCGGGGAGAGCGTCCAGAAGTCCCACTGCATGTTGTGGTCGCGCAGGTTGGTGTCGGCGCGGCGCTTCTGGCTGTGGATGAAGTCGGAGAACTTCTGCGGGTCGCGGATGAAGAAGATCGGCGTGTTGTTGCCGACGATGTCGTAGTTGCCCTCTTCGGTGTAGAACTTGATCGCGAAGCCGCGCGGGTCACGCTGGGTGTCGGGGCTGCCCAGCTCGCCGGCAACCGAGGAGAAGCGCAGGAAGAGGGGGGTCTCCTTGCCCTTCTGGAACAGGCCGGCCTTGGTGAACTGGCTGACGTCCTCGGTGATCTGAAGGATGCCGTGCGCGCCGCCGCCCTTGGCGTGGACCACCCGCTCGGGCACGCGCTCCCGGTTGAAGTGCGCCATCTTCTGGATCAGGTAGTGGTCCTGCAGAAGCAGGGGCCCGTTCGGGCCGACCGACTGCGAGTGCTCGTCACTCGGAGCGGGGATTCCCGCATCGGTCGTGGTGATGGGCCTGGTGCTCATACGCGGTCCTCCGGGGGTTCTCTTCATCGAGCGTCTTCGGAACGGCATTCAGGACACACGCCCCAGTAGATGACGTCCGCCTCGTCGACCATGTATCCGGCGTCCGACGCGGGGGCGAGGCAGGGAGCGTGTCCCACGGCACAGTCGACGTCCGTGACCTTTCCGCACTGCCGGCAGACGAGGTGGTGATGGTTGTCACCGACCCGCGTCTCGTATCGGGCGGGACTGCCGGCGGGTTCGATCCGCCGGAGCAGGCCGCCGCGGTGCAGTGCGTGCAGGGAGTCGTAGACGGCCTGCAGGGAGACATGGCCGACCCGGTCCCGCACGCCACGGTGGACGGCGTCCACATCCAGGTGGTCGCCCTCCCGCACGGTCTGCATGATCGCCAGGCGGGCCGCGGTCACCCGCAGGCCTGCCTCACGGAGCCGGTCCTCATCTCCCATGGCCCCACATTATGGGGCAAACCGGAATCATTCAAGTAAATGAGTCATCCAAGTTTGGGAGAATCAGATCTCCAACGGCCGGGTTGTGCCGCTTAGGGACGATCAGATGGCATCCTCGGATACCGATGGACACGTATATTCCGCGCCGCCTCGCTGTGGCCACCGCTGTCGCCCTCTCCTGCCTGCTCCTGGCGGCGTGCACGGCGGTCGGCGCCGCCGCGCCGACGCCGGAGCCGGACGTCGCGGAGAAGCCCACCGCCTCGGGTGAGGCCGCGCCCACGCCCGAGCGCGAGCCCTACACCATCTCCTTCGGGGGCGACGTGCACTTCGAGGGGGTGCTGCTGTCCCGGCTGCGGGCCAACCCGCGGACCGCGCTCGGCCCGATCGCCAAGGTGCTCAGCCGTTCCGACCTCGCGATGGTCAACCTGGAGACCGCGATCACCACGGGTGGCACCCGCGCCCCCGGCAAGCAGTTCACCTTCCGGGCCCCCGCCTCCGCGCTGACCGCGCTGAAGGCCGCCGGCGTCGACGTCGCCTCCATGGCCAACAACCACGGCATGGACTACATGGACAGCGGGCTGTCCGACTCGCTGGCGGCGATCAGGCGCGCGAAGTTCCCCGTCGTGGGCGTGGGCGCGGACGAGGCCCAGGCATACCGGCCGTGGCGGACGACCGTGAACGGCAACCGCGTCGCCGTCATCGGCGCGACCCAGGTGCTGGACTCCGAGTTCGTCCAGGCGTGGACGGCCTCCGGCGACAAGGGCGGCCTGGCCTCGGCCAAGAACGAGGCGCGGCTGATCCAGGAGGTCCGCAAGGCGCGCAAGAACTCCGACACGGTGATCGTCCACCTGCACTGGGGCACCGAGCTGCAGAAGTGCCCGAACGAGGCCCAGCGCAGCCTGGCCCCCAAGCTGGTCGCGGCCGGGGCCGACGTCATCGTGGGCGGCCACGCGCACATCCTGCTCGGCGGCGGTTACCTGAAGAACAGCTACGTCAACTACGGCATGGGCAACTTCGTCTTCTACAACTGGGGCCCGGAGACCGGCCGGACCGGCGTACTCACCCTGACGATCAACGGCCGCAAGGTGCTCAAGGACCAGTGGACCCCGGCCACCATCCAGGGCGGGGTGCCGGTCCCGCTCACCGGGGCGGGCCGGCAGCAGGCCGTCGCCGGCTGGAAGGCGCTGCGCGGCTGCACCGGCCTGGCCGCCAAGCCCGGTTAGGAAGATCCCCTCCTGTCCGGTTACTGTTTGGACAGTCCGTCCAACAGGAGGCCGTGATGCGGTGGGTCGAGTCCGGTGACGTGCGGCTGGCGCTGTTCGAGGAGGGAGACCCGGCCGCTCCCACGGTCCTGCTGGTGCACGGCTACCCCGACACGCACCGGGTCTGGGACGAGGTCGCCGCCCTGCTGCGGGACCGCTTCCACGTGGCCCGCTACGACGTCCGGGGCGCCGGGCGCTCCGGTGCCCCGCGCGACGGCGCGGACTACACCTACGACCACCTGGCCGCCGACATGGCGGCCGTCCTCGACGCGCTGGACAGGCCGGCCGTGCACCTCGTGGGGCACGACTGGGGCTCCATCCAGGGCTGGGACCTGATCGGCCGGCCGGGGATCAAGGAGAGGATCGCCTCCTTCACCTCCTTCGGCGGGCCCGGCCTGGAGCAGGCCGCCCACTTCATGCGGCACGGCCGGCGCCGGGACGTCGCCGGGCAACTGCTGAGGTCCTGGTACATCGGGGCGTTCCAGGCCCCGGTGGCCCCCGAGCTGGCCTGGCGCACCGTGCTGCCGCGCGTCCTGACACGGGTCATGCGGGTCTCCGAGGGGATCGCCCCACGCCCCGGCCATCCGGCGGACACCCTCGGCAAGGACGGTGCGAACGGCCTCGGCCTGTACCGGGCGAACATGTTCACCGCCGGCCGCGCGCCCCGCGCCGAGCCGGTCGTCGAGACGCCGATCCAGCTCATCGAGGCCACCAGGGACGCCTTCGTCTCGCCCGCGCTCCTGGCCGCCCTGCGCCCGTGGGCGCCGCGGATGTGGCACCGGCGGATCACCGCGGGCCACTGGGCGCAGCGCAGCCGTCCCGAGACGATCGCCAGGATGATCGCCGAGTTCGCCGAGCACGTCGAGGGCGCGCCGCCGTCCAGGGAACTGCGCCGGGCCCGGGTGGGCGACCACGCGCCGTACGACGACGGGCCGGTGGGCGGCCATGCGCCGTACGACGACGGGCTGGTGGTCACCGGGCCGTACGACGACGGGCCGGCGGGAGCCGCCGGGCCGTTCGAGGACCGGCTGGTGGTGGTCACCGGGGCGGGCGCCGGGATCGGGCGGGCCACCGCGCGGGCCTTCGCCTCGCACGGGGCGGAGGTGATCTGCTCCGACATCGACCTCGCCGCCGCCCGGCGCACCGCCGACGGCATCTCCAGGACCTGGCGTACGGCGCACGCCTACCGGGTGGACGTCGCGGACGCCGCGGAGATGGAGCGGTTCGCCCGGCTCGTCCGGGACGAGCATGGAGTGCCCGACATCGTGGTCAACAACGCCGGGATCGCGGTCGCCGGCCCGTTCCTCGCCCACTCGCTCGAGGACTGGCGGCGGACCCTCGACGTCAACCTGTGGGGCGTCATCCACGGCTGCCGGCTGTTCGCAGCCCAGATGGTCGAGCGCGGCGAGGGCGGCCACATCGTCAACATCGCCTCGCTCGCCGCCTTCGCCCCCAGCAGGACGCTGCCCGCCTACTCGACGTCGAAGGCGGCGGTGAAGATGCTCAGCGACTGCCTCCGGGCGGAGCTGGCCGGCCAGGGGATCGGGGTCACCGCGATCTGCCCCGGCTTCGTGTCCACCGCGATCGCCGGCAGCACGACCTACGTGGGCGGCCGAGCGCCGCAGGCCCGGGCGGTCACGGCCGCGAGGGCGGAGAGGGCGCTGGCCATGCGCGGATACCGGCCGGAGCGGGTGGCCGCGCACATCCTGCGGGCGGTCCACCGCGACCAGCCGGTCGTCGCCGTGAACGCCGAAGGGAAGATCGGCTACGCGCTCTCGCGGCTCTCCCCGGCCGTCCTGCGCCGCCTGGCCAGGCTCTCCGGTCCGGGAGAAATCCCGTGATTGCCGAAGAGAGACTGACCTGGAGGGGGTCCGGCGGGCAAGATGGTGGGGTGTCCCCCCTGTCTGCGGAGGAGCCCGACGAGGCCCCACTACGGCGTCAGCCCACCCAGCGGCGGAGCGCGCGGCGCGTCGAGAGGATGCTCGACGCCTGTGCCGACCTGCTGGACGAGGTCGGCTACGACGCGCTGTCCACCACCCGCATCGCCGAGCGCGCCGGGGTCGCGATCGGCTCGGTCTACCAGTTCTTCCCCGACAAACGGGCCATCACCCAGGCGGTGACCCGGCGGCACGTGGAACGCTTCATCTCCCGCGTCGGCAGGCGCTTCCTGTGGGAGGACTACGCCGGCTGGTGGGACGCGGTCGACGCGATCATCGACGAATACGTGGAGATGCACAGGACCGTTCCGGGCTTCCGGTCCCTGCACTTCGGCGACGTGGTCGACCTCAACCTGCTCGACGGGGTCTCCGACAACAACACGGTGATCGCGGGCCGGCTGCGCGGGCTCCTCCTCAAGGAGTACGGCCTGGCCGACAGCGAGGAGCTCGACCTGGCCATCCTCGTGGCGGTCGAGGCCGGGGACGCGGTGCTCAAGCTGGCCTTCCGGCGTGACCCCGCCGGGGCCCCGGAGATCGTGGCCGAGGCCAAGCGGCTGGTCCGGGGCTACCTCAACCGTCAGTTCGCCGGCAGCTCGGCCTGATCGGGCCCGGTCCCCGTGGGGATCCGCCGGAAGGGGCCGGACAGCGGCGGTGCTCCCTCGCCGGACACGCGCCGGTCTTCGAGCGGGCTCCGCTCCTCGGACATGCTCTGCTCGGAGATGACCAACTGCTCCTGGGGCTCCCGCCGGCCGCGCCCGCGCCGCTGCTCGGCGGAGGGGGGCCGGCCCCAGGTCTCGCTCCCGCGGGGCTCGGCCGCCTCGGGGCCGGCCGGTCTCGGCTCGGGCGGCAGGGGCTCGAACCTCAGCCCCTCGGTCGGCCGGGGCTCGGCGGACGTCGGCCCGGCGGGCGGCGGCTCGGCGGGCAGGGCCTCCACCGGGACGGGGATGAGCGCGGCGGGCATGGGCGCCTTCCGCCGCCTCGGATGGGACGGCGGCAGGACCTCGCAGGGCATCGCCGGCACGGCGATCGTCTGGATCTGGGGCACGTCCTGGACCGGTGCGAGAAGCCGCTCCTCGCGGAGCCGGCTCTCCAGGGACACGAGATCGCGGTAGGTCCGCTGGACGGCGTCCATCCTGGCGGAGAGGTATCCGGCCGAACCCGGGACGAGCACGGAGAGACCGACCAAGAACGTCAGCGTGAAGGTGGTCTGCTTGGACATGCCCATCGCAGCTCCTTCGAACAGTAGCGTCCCGCTGGCAGGAGTCGCCTGCCATATGCCCGTTTTCCTGCGGTAACACGCGTACTGTAGTCAATCGTTTACGAGGGGTTGCGTAAGGAATACCTGCCGTTGTGCGGACGTAGTCGAGCGCCGCTCGGTACTCTCGCGATGTGGCGCATGTGACACATGAGCAACTTGATCGGTTGCTTGAGCGGGCACTTCTGGCCGATGATCATGGAGACCTCGCCCGGCGGCTGGAAGCGCTGGTAGAGGCATACGTGTCCGGCGACATCTCGCGGGCGGAGATCCTGATGATCGCCGCAGAGGAGTGGCGGCAGGCCGGACAGCCCGCCCGCGCTCTCGACTGCCTCCAGCGGGCGGTGGACGACGGCGGCGAGGTGAGCATCGACCCCCGGGCCGAGATCGCCGACACCCTCTTCGAGCTTGAGCAGGCGGACGAGGGGCGGGAGGTGATCGAGGCGATCCGGGCCGACGGCGGGGTCACCCCGGCCACCGCGCTCACGGTCGCCGAGACCCTGGTCGCCTACGGGGACCTGCGTGAGGCCCATCGCTGGGCCACCGAGGGGGCCCAGGGGGCGGCGAGGGGCAGCGGGGAGCACACCGCGCTGCTCCGCACCCGCTACCGGATCCGGGTGGATCTCGGCCTCCCCGAGGACGAGCTCGACGCCCTCCTCGACGCCTCCCACTGATCCGGCGGGCCACACCGGCTCACCGGGACGGACCGTTCCACCGGTGCCGCACCCCGTGCGGCACCGGTCCCCGGGACGTCGCCGCACGGGCCGTACCGGGCCCCCACGGGCGGCGACCCGCTGGGCGGGACCCTGCTCGGACGATCCTGCTCGGACGGCCCTGCTCGGACGGCCCTGCCCGGACGCGGTCCTGTTCGGACGGTCCTGCCGGTGTCTAGCGGAGCCCGAGGTCCGGGAGCACGCGGTCCAGGACCGGGAGCTCAGCGGTCTCCTCGGTGACCTTCGGCGGGGTGACCTCGACCGGGGCGGTCTCCGGCAGGTCCGGGACCTTCACCTCGGGCTCGACGGCGGCGGGGAGCTCCTCCGCCACGCCCTTCACCGAGACCGGGCGCTGCAGCGGCACGGGCAGCGGCACAGTCGTGCCGGACAGCGCGCCGGACGGGTCCGTCAGGCCCGGGACCTCGGGGACCGAGGGGACCGCCGGGGCCGGGAACCTGACAAGGTCGGTGCCCGGGGTGCCCGGCAGGCCGGGCAGGTCCGGCGCGGCGGCCAGGGTGCCGGCCGGGGCGTGGCCCGCGAAGCCGGGCATCCCGGAGGGCAGCGCGGGCATGCCGGCGCCCGCCGCGACACCGGCCGTGTCGGCGAAGCTGGTCACCGCCGAGGCATGGGAGAGACCGGGCAGACCGGCGAGCCGTGCGAGCCGCTCCATGGCCATCGGCACTTCGCCGTCAGCCGGGACCGTCATCCGGCCGACGCCCGTGGCCGCCCTGACGTCGCCGGTCTCGTCGCAGACGGCCGCCACCGACCCCGGTGTCTCCAGCAGCTCCACCGTGTCCCGTCCCTGGCAGGACACGTCGCCGGCCGACGCGGGAGCGGCCCCCGACCAGCTCACCCCGGCCGTGAGCGCCGCCACCGCGAGGATCCCCCGGATGCGCCGTGATGTGTTGGACATTCACGTCCCCCTGTTGTTTTCGGTAGTCCGACGACTGCCGAAGGTAACATCGGGGGTCTGCCGAGGGGTGGGCTTAACCCAATGCTGGTCAAGCCCTTACCCGGACGGTGCGGTCAGGCCCTCACCGGGCCGATCTCCAGGGTGTCGTTCGCCTTGTCGAGGTCGACCAGGACCTCGTCGCCGTCCTGGACCTCGCCGGAGAGCACCTCCTTGGCCAGCTTGTCGCCGATCGACGACTGGACGAGGCGGCGCAGCGGCCGGGCGCCGTACAGCGGGTCGTAGCCCGTCAGCGCCAGCCAGTCGCGCGCGGCCGGGGTCACCGTCAGCGTGAGCCGCCGGTCGGCCAGCCGCCTGGCCAGGTGCGTCACCTGGAGGTCCACGATCCTGGACAGCTCCTCCACGCCGAGCGCGTCGAACAGGATCACCTCGTCGAGCCGGTTGAGGAACTCCGGCTTGAAGGAACTCCTGACCGCGTTCATCACGGCCTCGCGCTTGGCCCCGTTCTCCAGCGCCGGGTCCACGAGGTACTGCGAGCCGATGTTGGAGGTGAGGATCAGGATGACGTTGCGGAAGTCGACGGTCCGGCCCTGCCCGTCGGTGAGCCGCCCGTCGTCGAGCACCTGGAGCAGGATGTCGAAGACCTCGGGGTGGGCCTTCTCGACCTCGTCCAGCAGCACCACGGTGTACGGCCTGCGCCGCACGGCCTCGGTGAGCTGGCCGCCCTCCTCGTAGCCGATGTAGCCGGGCGGGGCCCCGACCAGGCGCGCCACGCTGTGCTTCTCGCCGTATTCGCTCATGTCGATGCGGACCATCGCCCGCTCGTCGTCGAACAGGAAGTCGGCCAGCGACTTGGCCAGCTCGGTCTTGCCGACGCCGGTGGGACCGAGGAACAGGAAGCTGCCGGTCGGCCGGTCCGGGTCGGAGATGCCCGCGCGTGCCCGCCGTACGGCGTCGGAGACCGCCTGGACGGCCTCCTTCTGGCCGATCAGGCGCCTGCCCAGCTCCTCCTCCATGCGGAGCAGCTTGGCGGTCTCTCCCTCCAGCAGGCGTCCCGAGGGGATGCCGGTCCAGGAGGAGATGACCTGGGCGATGTCGTCCGGGCCGACCTCCTCCTTGACCATCGGGTCCTCCGGCTGGGCGGCCGCGCTGGCCTCGGCCAGCTCGGCCTCCAGCTTGGGCACCTCGGCGTACATCAGCCGGGAGGCGGCCTCGAAGTCGCCGTCGCGCTGCGCCCGCTCGGCGGCGCCGCGCACCTCGTCGAGCTTCTTCTTCAGGTCGCCGACCCGGTTGAGCCCGGCCTTCTCCCGCTCCCAGCGCCCGACCAGCGCGTTGAGCTCCTCCTGCCGGTCGGCGAGCTCCTTGCGGAGCCGCTCCAGCCGCTGGATGCTGCCCTCGTCGGTCTCCTTGGCGAGCGCGAGCTCCTCCATCTTCATCCGGTCGACGTTCCGCTGGAGCTGGTCGATCTCCACCGGGCGGGAGTCGATCTCCATGCGGAGCCGGGAGGCGGCCTCGTCGATGAGGTCGATCGCCTTGTCCGGCAGGAACCGGGAGGTGATGTAGCGGTCGGAGAGGGCGGCGGCGGCCACCAGCGCGCTGTCGGCGATCTGGACCTGGTGGTGCGCCTCGTAGCGGCCCTTGAGGCCGCGCAGGATCGCGATGGTGTCCTCGACCGTGGGCTCGCCCACGTAGACCTGCTGGAAGCGCCGCTCCAGCGCGGGGTCCTTCTCGATGCGCTCGCGGTATTCGTCGAGCGTCGTCGCGCCGATCATCCGCAGCTCGCCCCGGGCCAGCATGGGCTTGAGCATGTTGCCCGCGTCCATCGCGCCCTCGGCGGCACCCGCGCCGACCATGGTGTGCAGCTCGTCGATGAAGGTGACGACCTGGCCGTTGCTCTCCTTGATCTCGCTGAGCACGGCCTTGAGGCGCTCTTCGAACTCGCCGCGGTATTTCGCCCCGGCGACCATCGCGCCCAGGTCCAGCGCGACGAGGCGCTTGTCGCGCAGGCTGGAGGGGACGTCGCCGGCGACGATCCGCTGGGCCAGGCCCTCCACCACGGCGGTCTTGCCGACCCCGGGCTCCCCGATGAGCACCGGGTTGTTCTTGGTCCGCCGGCTGAGCACCTGGATGACCCTGCGGATCTCCGAGTCACGGCCGATCACCGGGTCCAGCTTGCCGGCCCTGGCCCGCTCGGTCAGGTCGACGCCGTATTTCTCCAGCGCCTGGTAGGTGTCCTCGGGAGTCTCGCTGGTCACCCGGGCGTGCCCGCGCACTTTCTCGAAGGCGTCGAGCAGGGCGTTGGGGGTGGCGCCGCGGGACTTGAGCAGCTCGGCGATCGGGCCGCCGTCGGTGGCGAGGCCGACCAGCAGGTGCTCGGTGGAGACGTATTCGTCCTCCAGCCGGCGGGCGCGCTGGGCGGCGGTGTTCAGCGCGGTGAGCAGCTGCCGTGAGCTCGACGGGGCGCTGACCGTGGCGCCCTGCGCCTTGGGCAGGGCGGCGAGCTGCCGCTCGGCCTCGGTGCGCAGCTGCTTCCAGTCGGCGCCGACGGCCTCCAGCAGGGGTATGGCGGTGCCGCCGGTCTGGCCGAGCAGCGAGGTGAACAGGTGAGCCGGGGCGACCTCCGGGTTGCCCTCGGCGGCGGCGCGCCTGATGGCGGAGGAGACCGCCTCCTGGCTCTTCTGGGTGAGCTTGTAGTCCATGGTTGTCTGCCCTCACTCCGTTCGGCGGCTGAGGCGCCGATGACCGGTGCCCTCACCGGTCGCGGGTCCGCCTGGCCCCCGCGCTCCGCAGGTGAAGGTCACCGACGCGCCCTCGCGTGTCGGTTGCGACGCTGAGCGTCGCGGCTCGCCCCCCGAGCCTCCGTGACTCAGGCGGGTGGCAGTTGGTACTGGATCAGTGCGCGGATCATGGTCATCTCCGCGCGCAGCCGGTGGTTCTCGTCGCGCAGGCGCAGGGCCTCGGTCTCCAGCGCCAGGATGCGTTTGATGCCCGCGAGGTTGATGCCCTCCTCCTGGGAGAGCCGCTGGACCTCGCGGAGCATCACGATGTCACGGGTGGAGTAGAGCCGCCCGCGTCCTGACGTGCGGCCCGGACTGACCAGGCCGAGGCGGTCGTACTGCCGAAGGGTCTGCGGATGCAGACCCGACAGCTGCGCGGCCACCGAGATCACGTAGACGGGGGTGTCGTCCGACAGATCGAAGTAGTTGGCTTCCATGGCTACTCGCTTCTGGCCTGTTGGATGAGGTCGGCCCGCGGGTCACCGCCCGCCGTGGCGTCGCGGAACTCCTCCAGAGCGTTGCGCGCCTTGTCCTCGAGCTGCTGGGGCACCAGGACCTCGACCGTGGCGAGCAGGTCGCCCTTGGTGCCGTCCTTGCGGGGCACGCCCCTGCCCCGCACTCGGAAGGTGCGGCCGTTCGGGGTCCCCTCGGGGATGCGCAGGGTGACCGGCATTCCCTTGAGGATCGGCACCTTGATCTCGGCGCCGAGCGCCGCCTCGGTGAAGGTGACCGGCACGGTGATCGTCAGGTTCTCGCCGGTCCGGCCGAAGACCGGGTGCGACTTGACATGGATCTGGACGTACAGGTCACCGGCCGGCCCGCCGTTCTCGCCGGGCGCGCCCTTGCCCTTGAGCTTGATGCGCTGACCGTCGCCGACCCCGGCCGGGATGCGCGCCTGGATCGTGCGGGTGCTCCTGCCCCGCCCGCTCCCCTCGCACACCGGGCACGGGTCGTCCACCAGCAGGCCGCGGCCCTTGCAGTCGCGGCACGGCTCGGAGAAGGCGAAGTTGCCCAGGTTACGGCTGGCCGCGCCGGTGCCCTCGCAGGTCGGGCAGACCCGCGGGGTGGTCCCGGCCTTGGCGCCGGTGCCGCTGCACGCCGTGCACGCCGAGGAGCTGGTGAGCCGGAGCGAGACGGTGGCGCCGTCCACGGCCTCGCCGAACGAGAGCGTGACCTCCGACTCGATGTCCTGGCCGCGCCGTGCCCTGGTGCTGGTCGTCCCGCCGGCGCGGCCGGCGGAGCCCCGGTTGAACAGGCCGCCGAAGATGTCGCCGATGCGCTCCCCGGCGCCGCCCTGCTGCTGGTTGGTGCCGCCGAACAGGTCCCCCAGGTCGAAGGGGAACCCGCCCCCGCGGGAAGCCCCCCCGGCTCCCGCGTAACCGCCGAGTCCAGATCCGAACAGCGTCCGCGCCTCGTCGTACTCCTTGCGGCGCTTGGTGTCGGACAGGATGTCGTAGGCCTCGGAGACCTCCTTGAACTTGGCCTCGGTCTCCGTGCTGCCCTGGTTGGCATCCGGGTGGTACTGCCTGGCCAGCTTCCGGTATGCCTTCTTGATCTCTTCGGCGGTGGCGGTCTTGGGCACACCAAGGACGGCGTAGTAGTCCTTCTCCAGGTAGTCCTTGGTGCTCATCTTCCGTTCCTTCTCAAAGAGGGGGTGTCAGTTGTCGTTCGAGGTGGACTCTTCGGGCTCGGCGACCGCGACCCGCGCCGGGCGGAGCACACGCTCGCCGATCCGGTAACCGGACTGCAGGATCTCCACGCAGGTCGGCTCGGTGACGTCGGGGGAGTAGCTGTGCAGGAGCGCCTCGTGCACCGTCGGGTCGAAAGGCTCGCCCTTGGTGCCGAAGGCACTCAGTCCCAGCTTCCCGGTGGCCGCCTCCAGCGACTCGCTCACCTTGGCGAAGCCGCCGGTGAGCTCTCCGTGGTCACGGGCCCGGCCGATGTCGTCGAGGACCGGCAGCAGCTCGGCCAGCACGCCGGCCACCGCCTGCTCCTTGACCGCGGTCCGGTCCCGCTCGACCCGCTTGCGGTAGTTGGAATACTCCGCCTGGAGGCGCTGCAGGTCCGCGGTGCGCTCGGCGAGCTGGGTGGCCAGCTCGACCGAGGCGAGGTCGGCGGCCGGAGCAGGCTGTCCGGCCTGCTCCTTGACCGCCTCACGGACCTCGCCCGTCTCCGGGTCGATCTTGCGGTTGTCGCGGATCACCGGCTCCTCCGCGGAACCGTTCTCACGCGTGTTCACGCTCGCGCTCCCCTCGGCTCTCCCGCCGTCACTTCTTGCCGTCTTCGCGCTTCGGCTCGTCGTCCACGATCTCGGCCTCGACCACGTCCTCGTCGGCCTTCTGGCCGGCCGCGTCGTCGGCGCCGGCCTGAGCCTCGGAGCCCTGGGACTGGGCGTAGATCGCCGAGCCCATCTTCTGGCTGACGGTGGCGAGCTTCTCGGCCGCGGTGCGGATCTCGGCCGAGTCGGTGCCCTCAAGCGTCTTCTTGAGCTCGGCGAGCGCCTCGTTGACCTCGGTCTTGATGTCGTCCGGGACCTTCTCGGCGTTCTCGCCGAGGAACTTCTCGGTCTGGTAGACGAGCGAGTCGGCGTTGTTGCGCGTCTCGGCGTCCTCGCGGCGCTTCTTGTCCTCTTCGGCGTAGGACTCGGCCTCGCGCATCATGCGCTCGATGTCGTCCTTCGGCAGCGCGGAGCCGCCGGTGATCGTCATCGTCTGCTCCTTGCCGGTGCCGAGGTCCTTGGCGGAGACGTTGACGATGCCGTTGGCGTCGATGTCGAAGGTGACCTCGATCTGCGGGATGCCGCGCGGCGCCGGGGCGATGCCGGTCAGCTCGAAGGTGGCCAGCTTCTTGTTGTAGGCGGCGATCTCGCGCTCGCCCTGGTAGACCTGGATCTGCACCGACGGCTGGTTGTCCTCGGCCGTGGTGAAGACCTCCGAGCGCTTGGTCGGGATCGTGGTGTTGCGCTCAATGATCTTGGTGAAGATGCCGCCCTTGGTCTCGATGCCCAGCGACAGCGGGGTCACGTCGAGCAGCAGGACGTCCTTGACCTCACCCTTGAGCACACCGGCCTGGAGGGCGGCGCCGATGGCCACGACCTCGTCCGGGTTGACGCCCTTGTTGGGCTCCTTGCCGCCGGTCAGCTCCTTGACGAGCTCGGCGACCGCGGGCATGCGGGTCGAGCCGCCGACGAGCACCACGTGGGCGATGTCGGAGACCTTGATGCCGGCGTCCTTGATGACCTGGTTGAACGGGCCCTTGGTCCGCTCGAGCAGGTCGGCGGTGATCCGCTGGAACTCGGCGCGGGTGAGCTTCTCCTCCAGGTGGAGGGGGCCCTCGGCCGAGGCGGTGATGTAGGGGAGGTTGACGGAGGTCTCCGACTGGCTGGAGAGCTCGATCTTGGCCTTCTCCGCCGCCTCGCGCAGGCGCTGGAGGGCCATCTTGTCCTTGGTCAGGTCCACGCCGTGGGCGTTCTTGAACCGGGTCGCGAGCTCGTCGACGACGCGCTGGTCCCAGTCGTCACCACCGAGGTGGTTGTCGCCGCTGGTGGCCTTGACCTCGACGAAGCCGTGGCCGTCCTCCTGGCCGACGTCGAGCAGGGACACGTCGAAGGTGCCGCCGCCGAGGTCGAAGACGAGGATGGTCTCGTCCTTCTCCTTGTCCAGGCCGTAGGCGAGCGCCGCCGCGGTGGGCTCGTTGATGATGCGCAGGACGTTGAGGCCGGCGATGGTGCCGGCTTCCTGCGTCGCCTGGCGCTGGGCGTCGTTGAAGTAGGCCGGGACGGTGATCACCGCGTCGGTGATCTTCTCGCCCAGGTAGGCCTCGGCGTCCTGCTTGAGCTTCTGCAGGACGAAGGCGCTGATCTGCTGCGGGGAGAACTTCTTGCCGTCGATCTCGACGGACCAGTTGGTGCCCATCTCGCGCTTGACCGAGCGGATCGTGCGGTCCACGTTGGTGACGGCCTGCCGCTTGGCGACCTCACCGACGAGGACCTCGCCGTTCTTGGCGAAGGCGACCACGGACGGCGTGGTCCGCGAGCCCTGCGCGTTGGCGATGACGGTGGGCTCACCGCCCTCGAGGATCGAGACGACGGAGTTGGTCGTCCCCAGGTCGATACCTACCGCACGTGCCATGAGTACGTCCTTGTAGTCAAAGTTGAGTCGGTCAGACTCATAGTGGAACCTCGCACGAGGTTTGTCAAACGACTTGAGTCTATGTCGCTCAACCCTGTGGGGCGTGAAAGCATTCCCGCCTTCCGGGAAACAGGAGGCGTTCCCTGTCTCCAACGAAGGAGCACGCATGATCGCTCCCACTGATCCCGGTCCGGGGGCCGAGACGTGATCGGCTCCCCCGATCTCGGGCTCGGGCCCGGGCCCGGGGCCGGCGAGTGGTCGCCGCGCGACGACTTCGACCGGGTCTTCGACGCCCACTTCGCCGAGATCCACCGCTACGTCGCCCGGCGCCTGGACACCGACGCCGCCGACGACATCGCGGCCGAGACCTTCCTCGTGGCCTTCCGCGACCGCGACCGCTTCGACGCCGAGCGGGGCGGCGTCCGGCCCTGGCTGTACGGCATCGCCACCAACCTGCTGGCCAGACACCGGCGGAGCGAGGTACGCCGCTGGAAGGCGCTCAGCCGTATCGAGGCGGCAGGTCATGTGGACAGCCACGAGAACGCCGTGGCCGTCAGGGTCGTCGCCGGGCAGGTGACCGGTCGGCTCGCGGGGGCGCTGGCCGGCCTGGCCAAGCGCGACCGCGACGTCGTCCTGCTCGTCGCGCTCGGCGGGCTCGCCCACGCCGAGGTGGCGGCCGCGCTGGACATTCCCTACGGGACCGTGGCGTCCCGGCTGAACCGCGCCCGCAAGCAGCTCCGCAGGGCACTGGGCGACGTCAACCCGCTGGAGGCCGCCGATGGATGAGATCACCCTGCTGGCGTCCGCCCTGCCGGACGCGCCGCCGCCGACACCCGAGGCCGTTGCCCGCGCCCGCGCCCGCCTGACCGCCCACGAGGTACGGCGCCGCCGTCACCCCACCTGGACACTGATCATTGGAGCCTCCATGGCCACCACCGCCGTCATCACCGCAGTCGCGCTGGCCGCGACCCTCATGGCCCCGGCGTCACCCCCGGCGCTGGGGACGCCGAAGACCGGTGAGCACCTGCTCCTGGAACTCGCCGACAGGGTGGAGAAGCTCTCACCCGGGAGCGGCGCCTACTGGCGCGTCCAGGGGACCAACGTCAGCCGCTATCCGGTCGGCAAGGAATCCGCGCGCTACTGGATCGCGTTCAGAAAGAACACGGTCCAGTGGAGCCCGCGGGAGCCGGGAGACCTGTACGTCGAGGCGAAGGAGTCGTCCGGCACCGGGCCGGACACACCGGAGGACGAGAAGATCTGGCGGAAGCAGGGCTCGCCCAGGCGCTGGAACCCGTTCGCGTGCGAGGACTCCTCTCCCGGCTGTCCCGTCCTCACCGACAAGCCGTCGCGCCGTCAGTACCGGATCATGGACAAGGTCACCGACATCGGCATGGCCGGCCTCACCGTCGCCGAGCTGGACGCCCTCCCGACCGACCCGGTGCGGCTGCGGGAGCGCCTTGAGGGCTACCGCAAGGACTTGCAGAAGCGGGGCGTCACACATCCCGGGGAGACATTCCTCCAGCAGGCCATGTTCGATCTGGCGGTCATGCCGGCCCCTCCCGGACTCCGGGCGGCGTTGCTGCGCCTGTACGCGGAAGAGCCCGAGGCCGGGACGGCACGGGAGGACAACGATCCGCTGGGCCGCCCCGCCGTCGCCGTCGGCCTCGGCGCGAGCCGTGCCCAAGTGGGCACCCGCGGGGTGCCGACCAAGCAGGAAATCCTCCTCGATCCTCGGACCGGTGAGGGCATGGCCCTGAGAATGGTCACGACGGCCGCGGAAGGCGGGGTCCCGAAGGGCACCGTGATGATCTACAGGGTCATCGACAAGATGGGCTGGACCGATGAGCGGCCCAAGCTTCCCTCGGGCTGCCGGATGAAGGCCGGCGTCACCTGCCGCTGACCCCCGCCACGGCTCCCGCCGCGCGGCGGGAGCCGCACTGGGCCCGGGGCCCGGCGCCGCTCAGGACCTGGCGCCGTCGACGACCTTGCGGTCGCCGAGGGGGGCCTTGAGCTTGACGGTCGTCACCTTCTGGACGGCGATGGCGATGCAGGCCATGTTCTGGGCCTTGGCGCTCGGGCCCTCCCAGAGGGTGACGGTCACCCGCTTGGAGGTCTCCTTGACGCTCACGCGGTCGAGCACGGTGCACGGCTCCACCCCGGACCACCAGGTGATCCGCAGGCTCCGGCCGTCCTTGGACGGCTTCGCCGTCAGCCACCGCACCTTGCGGGGGTTGACGGTGTGGCCCTGGGGCCTGGTCGCCCGGGGGCCCTGTGAGGGCTCGACCCGGGGAGCCACCGTGTGGGCCACCGGCCTGGAAGGGGCCGCGCCGGTGGTCGCGGCACCGGTGACGGCGCCGGCGCTGTGTTCGGCGCCGCAGCCCACGGCCAGCAGCAGGCTTCCGGCCAGAAGAGAGGTCGCGATCATACGCATACCCTTACAACGGACCGGGCCCCGGCCTGGTTCAGTGCATCCGGACGTCGCGCTGCAGGACCTCGGTCATGACCATCGAGACGGTGACGGAGTCGTCGTCGATGTGCGGCACGGTCAACCCGTGGTGCACGGCCGTCGCGCACAGCAGCAGGTCGATCGGTCCGGCGGAACGGTGCTGCCCTTTCTCGGTGAGCTTGTACTGGGCGTTCTCCACCCAGCGCCATGCGGCCTCGGGGACTGGGACGGACCTGCACAGGGCCTCCAGCTCGGCCTCCGGACCGCCACCATGGGCGGCTGCCGGGGTCCGCGTGGGTGGATCCCATAGGCTGGTCAACCACTTCTCCTCAGGCAAGGTGCGCTGACATGATCGCGATTCTGGGAACCGGAAAGATGGGCGAGGCGCTGCTGTCGGGGCTGCTCCGGGCCGGGTTCAAGCCGGGTGACGTGATGGCGACCGCGCGGCGTGCCGAGCGGGCCGCGGCCCTCAGGGAGCGTTACGGCGTGCAGGTGGTCTCCAACGCCGAGGCCGCCAAGGGTGCCGACACGATCATCCTCGCGGTCAAGCCGCAGGACATGGGGTCCCTGCTGGCCGAGATCGCGGCGCACGTCCCGGCCGACCGGCTGGTGATCTCGGCGGCGGCGGGCATCACCACCTCGTTCGTGGAGTCGCGGCTCGGCGCCGACATCCCGGTGGTCCGGGTCATGTCCAACACGCCGGTCCTGGTGGACGAGGCGATGAGCGTGATCTCGGCGGGCGCCCACGCCTCGGAGGAGCACCTCAGGCGGGCCGAGGACCTGCTCAAGCCGGTCGGCAAGGTGCTGCGCATCCCCGAGACGCAGCAGGACGCCGCCACCGCCCTGTCCGGCAGCGGCCCGGCCTACTTCTTCTATCTCGTCGAGGCCATGGTCGACGCGGGCATCCTGCTCGGCATGCCCCGCACCGCGGCCCTCGACATGGTCACCCAGTCGATCGTCGGCGCGGCCATCATGCTCCGCGACTCCGGGGAGCACCCGGTGATCCTGCGCGAGGCCGTCACCTCCCCGGGGGGCACCACCATCGCGGCCATCGCCGAGCTGGAGAGGCACAGCGTCCGCGCAGCCTTCCTGGCCGCCATCGAGGCCGCCAGGGACCGGAGCCGCCAGCTCGCCGGCGGCTGATCACCCGTCTTTTAGGAAACTTTCCTTAATAATGCATAATTCCCGCAGGACTCCGGCGGGAATGAGGCGATCGTGGCGCAGGCCGTACAGACCGGTGATCGGCGGGGACAGGCGGGGCCTGCGGTCTGGTCACGGAGTTTCGCGCTGTTCTTCACCGCGCGGTCCGTCTCCATGCTCGGGGCCGCGATGATCCCGTTCGCGACGGCGGTCGGCGTGGGCGGGCTCGGCTACGGCACCACCGGCGTCGGGCTGGCGCTGGCCGCGTGGATGGCGCCCTTCGCGGTGCTCATCCTGTTCGGCGGGGTGTTCGCCGACCGGTTCACGCCGCGGCGCATGATGATCGGCGCCGACACCGTCCGGGTGATGACCCAGGGGGCCGGCGCGGCGCTGTTCATCTTCGACCGGCCGCAGCTCTGGCAGATCCTGGCCGTCTCCGCGGTCAACGGCGTCGCCGCGGCGATGTACCAGCCCGGCGTATCCAGCACGGTCCCGCGGGTGGCCGCCGACGTGCAGCGGGCCAACGCCACCCTGCGCGTCTCCGAGTCGGTCATGATGCTGGCCGGACCGGGCGTCGCGGGCGCCATCGTCGGGTTCTCCGGGGTGGGGGTCGTCTTCGCGATCGACGCGGCCGGGTTCGCGATCAGCGCGACCTGCCTGCTCCTGCTCCGCCTGCCGGCGGTCGCGGCGACCGCGGCCGAGGACTCGATGTGGCGCAACCTGCGCGGCGGCTGGCGGGAGTTCCGCTCCAGGACCTGGATGTGGTCGGTGATCCTGGTCTGGGCGGTCTTCGGCGTCACCCTGTTCGGCCCGATGATCCCGCTGGGCTCGGTGCTCATCACCGGGCGGCTCGACGAGGCCGCCTACGGCCTGGTCATGTCCGCCTCCGGGGCGGGCACCATCGTCGGCGGCCTGATCGCGATGCGGATGCGCCCGGTCCGGCCGCTGATGGCCGGGGCGATCGGCCTGTTCGGCTTCGGGCTGGAGCCGCTGTCCATCGCCGCCGGGGCGCCGCTGGCGGTCCTGATGGCCGCGCACGTGATCGGCGGCGCGGGCTGGGCGTTCTGGTCGGTCATGTGGGCCACGAGCGTGCAGACCCAGGTGCCGCCGGAGGCGCTCAACCGCGTCACCGCCTACGAGGTCGCCGGATCGACCCTCTTCGTCCCGATCGGCCAGGTGCTCGCCGGGCCGGTGGCGGGGGTGGTCGGGGCGCCGGAGCTGCTGATCGTGTCCGCGGCCGTCGCGGTCGCCGGCTGCACCGCTCTGCTGCTGGTGCCCGCGGTCCGGGGGCTGCGCCGGGTGGTGCCGGCCTGACCGGCCCGGCATCCGGAGGTACGGCACGCCGTACTTCCGCGAGAGGTACAACACGCCGTACTTCCGCGGAGCCGTACTTCCGCGGAGCCGTACTTCCGTGAAGGGGACGGATCTCCGTGAAGCCGTGTGATTAATCGGAATAAGACTGGATATTTCGCTCAGATGAAAACCGCCTTCTCCTCCGCGACAGCCGTGTAAACCCGTCCGCTCATCGGTGCGGTAACGTCGGCCGGGGTGGGAGATCGACCAGCGAGCGCGCCGCGACGCGTAGCGTCGCGATCAGACAGGGAGGGCGCATGAGCCGGTCCGTTCGGGTCGTCTGGGACGACGCGCTCACCTCCTACGACTTCGGCCCCGGCCACCCGCTCGCGCCCGTGCGGGTCGAGCTGACCATGGCACTGGCCAGGGAGCTCGGCGTGCTGGACGCGGTCGAGGTGGCCGGCTGCGCCCCCGCCACCGACGACGAGCTGGCGCTGGTCCACAAGCGTGACTACATCGAGGCCGTCAAGCGGGTCTCCGCGACCGGGCGGCCCGACATGGCCCACGGGCTCGGCAGCGAGGACAACCCCGCCTTCACCGGGGTGCACGAGGCCTCCGCGCTGATCACCGGCGCGAGCCTGGCCGCGGCCCGCGCGGTGTGGACGGGTGAGGCCGAGCACGCGGTGAACATCGCGGGCGGGCTGCACCACGCCATGGCCGCCACCGCGAGCGGGTTCTGCGTGTACAACGACCCCGCGGTGGCGATCGGCTGGCTGCTGGCGCAGGGGGCCTCCAGGGTCGCCTACGTGGACGTGGACGTCCATCACGGGGACGGCGTCCAGGCGCTGTTCCACGACGACCCCAGGGTCCTCACCGTCAGCCTGCACGAGAGCCCCCGCACCCTCTTCCCGGGCACGGGCTTCCCCGAGGAGACCGGGGCGGAGGGCAGCGCGGTCAACGTGGCGCTGCCGGCCGGCTGCGGCGACAGCGGCTGGCTGAGGGCCTTCCACGCGGTGGTGCCGCCGCTGCTGCGGGAGTTCGCCCCGGAGATCCTGGTCACCCAGCACGGCTGCGACAGCCACGCGCTGGACCCGCTGGCCCACATGATGCTCAGCCTGGACGGCCAGCGCACCGCCTACGCCGCGCTGCACGCGCTGGCCCACGAGACGGCGGGCGGCCGGTGGGTCGTGACCGGCGGCGGGGGATACGAGCTGGTGCAGGTGGTGCCCCGGGCGTGGACCCATCTGATCGCCGAGGTCTCCGGACACCCCCTCGCCCCGGCGACCGCCACCCCGCAGGCGTGGCGGCGGCTGGTCAGGGAGCGGACCAGACAGACGCCGCCGCTGTCGCTGACCGATGGCAGAGATCCGGAATTTAGTGATTTCTCCGCTGGTTATGATCCAGCAGACCCGATCGACCGGGCCATCATGGCGACCAGGAAGGCCGTGTTCCCCTTCCACGGGCTGGATCCCCTCCCGTGACGCCGGCGGACACGCCCACCGGCCGGACGGAGAGTGCGGAGCGAGTGACGGAGGAGGTCACAGTTTGACAGCGCCCGGACCACGACGCACGGTGTCGCCGCTGACACGAGACGACCTCCGCGAGCACCTGATCCGCACTCGGATCGCCGGTGACGTGGCGACGAGCCGGGAGAACAACCTCGATCACTACAGGTCGCTGGCCAACCGGGACCCGCACCACATGTTCGGGCTGACGCCGGAGGGCCACTGGTCCTACCGCGACGTGCTGGCGCTGATGGCCAAGTCCGCCGGGGTGGTGGCCGACCCGGACCACTACGAGGGCCAGGACACCATCGACCCGGACCGCACGATCGGCGCGATCGAGGCGATGGGCGACACGATCGCCGGCGTGCTCCGGACCGGCGCTCCCCGGATCCTCTTCGCCACCGGCCACCCCACCGGCCTGCTCACCATCCACATGGCCCTGGCCAGGCTGGCGCGCGAGCACGGCGCGACCCTGCTGGGCCCGGCCGAGGGCTGGTCCTACTGGAGCGCCGGGTTCGGCCGCAAGCGTGAGATCCGCTACATGGACGACGTCGCCATGCTGGCCGACCGGGGCGCCTTCGTGCACACCCACGACGCGGCCCCGATGCGGGCCATGCTCGACGAGCTCGGCGCCGACCGCCCCGATCTGGTGATCGCCGACCACGGCTGGGCCGGCGCGGCCGGCGAGGCGGGCGTCCTCACCGTCGGCTTCGCCGACAGCAACGACCCCGCGCTCTTCGTCGGGGAGGCGGAAGGCAAGATCGCCGTGACCGTCCCGCTCGATGACAACGTGCTACCAAGATATTACGATCCGCTGACACGCCATCTGGTCGAGAGGGTCGTGCGAGCCCTCTGAGACGGGGGTTGCGCAAAATGGGCCATCCCTATACGGGCTTTTCGCGCCTGCATTCCGTGGTGCTCGCCGACCGTTTGCCAACTTTTTGATGATTGTGGGCGACTCTAATAAGAGACAGTTGGTCCGTTCCAAGATCGAGGCGAGGGGCACGGTCCGGCTGCTGGCCAGCGAGTTTCTCCATTTCGCTGACATGGGGCTGCGGAGACTGAGAAAGTAGGGGGTTTGCGCACCCGGAGTCCCGACTTACGCTGACGGCAGTACACGTGCGTGAGCAATGGCACCAGTGGGGATAACCCGGAAACACGTGCGGAAGAGGCGTCCGATGGGTGCAGGCGAAAGACCTCTCAGCGAGGTGAAGTTCCTGACGGTGGCCGAAGTGGCCACGGTCATGAGGGTGTCCAAGATGACTGTGTACCGACTCGTGCATTCGGGCGAGCTGCCGGCCATCCGGGTCGGTCGATCCTTCCGAGTGCCGGAGCAGGCGGTGCACGACTATCTCAGGGATGCCTACATCGAGGCGGGTTGAAGCGAGCGGGCCCCGGGCGACGGGCGGGGTGACCGGTGAGGAGCCGGCCGGCCGCGTGGCCAGCGCGGAACGGCGGGCGACCAGCAGGCCGGAGTCTCCCGGCCGGGCCGGCCGGACCGGCGGCGGAGGACCCATGCTTCAGTGAGGTAGCGGCGTGATCGCCACGCCGTGAGTTCCAGTACCCGGGATCCCCCCAGGGGCGATCTACCATGGATCGCCGGTAGTCTGTTGAGCCGGTGTGTTGTTCGCGCACCGGATTGACAATCTCGGCTACCAGCTACCTGGGGGTCCCGTGGGCTCTGTGATCAAGAAGCGCCGTAAGCGCATGGCGAAGAAGAAGCACCGCAAGCTTCTCAAGAAGACCCGTATTCAGCGGCGTAACAAGAAGTAGTAACGCGGATCTGCGAGGCGCCGATGACCCACACCGTGCTTGTCACCGGGGTCTCGCGCCACATCGGCGCCCGAGTGGCGAGCGTTCTCGCGGCTGACCCGGACATCGACCGGGTCATCGGAGTAGACACGGTGCCGCCGCCCTCGCTCTCACGTGATGGCGGCGTACCTCTCGGCCGGACGGAGTTCGTCCGCGTCGATCTGCGCAGCCCCGACATCGCCCAGGTGATCGCGGCCGCCGACATCGACACAGTGGTCCACATGAGCCTGGTGAGCGCCCCTCCCCGGAGTGGCGGCCGGATGCTCATGAAGGAGCACAACGTCATCGGCACCATGCAACTGCTCGGTGCCTGTCAGCGGTCCGCGACGGTCCGCCGTGTCGTCGTCCGCTCCACCACGGCGGTCTACGGCTCGTCCCCCCGCGATCCCGCGGTCTTCACCGAGGACGCGGAGCCGGGGGAGCCGCCGGCCCACGGATACGCCAAGGACGCCGCGGAGGTCGAGGGCTACGTCCGCGGCTTCGCCCGGCGGCGCCGTGACGTGACCGTGTCGACGCTCAGGTTCGCCAACTTCATGGGGCCCGGCGTCGATTCGCCGCTGACCCGTTACTTCACCCAGTCCGTGGTGCCGACCGTGTTCGGCTTCGACCCCCGGCTGCAGTTCGTCCACGAGGACGACGCGGTCGAGGTGCTCAGGCGGATGGCGATGGAGGACCACCCCGGCACGTTCAACGTGGCCGGGGACGGCGTGCTCCTGCTGTCGCAGTGCGCCCGCAGGGCGGGCCTGCTCGCGCTGCCCGTGCCCTCTCCCGCCTTCCGTCTCCTGGGCGACCTCGCCCGCGGCGCGGGACTGGTCGACTTCTCCCCCGAGCAACTCCGCCTGATGTGCCACGGCCGCGTGGTCGACACCGCCCGGCTGGCCGCCCGCCTCGGCTGGAAGCCCAAGTTCTCGACCGCCGCCGCCTTCGAGGACTTCGTCCGCGCCCGGGATCTGGCCGGCGGGCTCCCCGCGGCCATGGTGGACGCGCTGTCCCGGGTGATGGCAGGGTGACTCGGATGGCAGGCGAACCCGCTGAGACAGATGACGCCGAGGTGATCCCCATCACCCGGGGGCGCTCCACGCACGCGCCGCCGCCCGCCGGCCCCGGGCCGTCGTCCGGCGCGGGGGACCCGCCGTCCGGCACGGAGGAGCCGCCGCCGGACGACGGCGACGACCGCGGCCTCGCCGAGCTGTTCGCCTTCCTGCGCCGCCGTGTCACGGGCGACTACGAGGTCGACGAGTTCGGCTTCGACCCCGAGCTCACCGACAAGGTGCTGCTGGAGCTGATCCGCCCGCTCTACCGCCACTGGTTCCGCGTCGAGACCGTCGGCATGCACAACGTGCCGGGCGACTCCGGCGCCCTCGTGGTGGCCAACCACTCGGGCACCCTCCCGCTGGACGGGCTCATGCTCCAGGTGGCGCTCCACGACGACCATCCCGAGCGCCGCGCGGTCCGTCTCCTCGGCGCCGACCTGGTCTACCAGCTCCCGCTGCTCGGCCACCTGTCCCGCAAGACCGGCCACACCCTGGCCTGCCGTGACGACGCCGACCGCCTGCTGCGCAAGGGCGAGCTCGTCGGCGTCTTCCCCGAGGGCTTCAAGGGCGTCGGCAAGCCGTTCTCCGAGCGTTACAAGCTGCAGCGCTTCGGCCGCGGAGGCTTCGTCGCCTCCGCCATCCGCGCCGGGGTCCCGATCATCCCCTGCTCCATCGTGGGCGCCGAGGAGATCTATCCCAAGATCGGTGACCTGCGTTTCCTGGCCAGGGCCCTGGGCCTGCCCTACCTGCCGGTCACCCCGCTGTTCCCCTGGCTGGGGCCCCTCGGCCTGGTGCCGCTGCCGTCCAAGTGGCTGATCGGTTTCGGCGAGCCCATCCGCACCGACCAGTTCGATCCCGCGGAGGCGGACGACCCCATGCTGGTCTTCAACCTCACCGACCAGGTCCGCGAGGTCATCCAGCAGCAGCTGAACGAGCTCCGCCTCCAGCGCGGCCACGCCTTCCCGCCCTTCTTCTGACCCCGGCCCCGTCCTTCTTCCGCCCCCGGCTCTTCTGACCGCCGGCGCCGTTCCCCGCCCGCCGTGCACGCTCACCGCGCTGACCGGTCGCCGGTTTTTTATTAGCCCCCGCGTCTAACAGTGGGCGCCCCGGGTGGCTATGGTGTCCTCGACATCGAGCCTCCGAACGCGCGGGAGTGGTCATGGGCGCACGCCGTACCGGGAGAAGGGCCGTCGTCACCGGGCTCGCTGTGGGAGCGGCGCTGGGGATCGCCGCACGGCGGCGCAGGGCGCACGCGGAGACGGCCCTCGGCGGGCACCGCGGCAGGCAGGTCACCGTCACCACCGACGACGGGGTACGGCTCGCGGTGGACGTCGAGGAGGCCGATTCGCCCGAGTTCGCCGTGGTCTTCGCGCACGGCTGGGTGATGAACCGGCACTGCTGGCACTTCCAGCGGGAGGCACTGGCGGGCAGGGCCACGCTGGTCTTCTACGACCAGCGCGGGCACGGGGACTCCTCGGCCGGGACGCTCGACGCGTGCACGGTCGACCGGCTCGGCGACGACCTGGCCGCCGTGGTCGAGCAGGCCGTGCCCGGAGGGTTGCCGGTGGTGCTCGTCGGCCACTCGATGGGCGGGATGACGGTCATGGCGTTCGCCGGACGCCACCCCGGCGCCCTCGCCGCGCGCGTGGCCGGGGTGGCGCTGCTGAGCACCTCCTCCGGCCTGCTGGCCGGCAGCACGTTCGGGCTCCCCGGCCCGATCGGGCGGCTCGTCCCGCGCGTCACACCCGTCGTGTTCGAGCGCATGCTGACCCGCGCCACGCTCATCGACCGCAGCGCCGCCCTCAAGTCACGTACCAACCTGCCGGTGACCCGCTACATCGCCTTCGGTCCGCGGGCGCCACGCGGGCACGTGCGCTTCGTCAACGACATGGCCGCGGCCACCCCCACCGAGGTGATGGTCGGCTTCTTCCGTGACTTCCTCGTCCACGACAAATACGCGGCGCTGGCCGCGCTCGGCTCGGTGGAGACGCTGGTCATGGTCGGCGGCCGTGACCGGCTCATCCCGCCCGCCCACAGCCGCCGTATCGCCGAGGCGATCCCCGGCGCCGAGCTGGCCGTGCTCCCCGGGGCCGGCCACATGATCGGCCTCGAACGGCCGGAGGCCGTCAACCAGGCCCTGGCGGATCTGTTCGACCGGGCCGCCCGCCGTACGGGGGCCCGCCCGGAGCGGTAGGGGCGGCGCTCATCCGTTCTGGGGTGCCGGTCTGTTGTGGCGCCGAGCGCCCACCCGGGACGCTGGACGGTCATCCGGGCCGTGGGCGGTCACCCGGGACGCTGGACGGTCAACCGGGCCGTGGGCGGTCACCCGGGACGCTGGACGGTCAACCGGAGGGCCGCGGGGCGGCGGTGGCCGGGCTCGCCTGGAGCCCTCGGGCGGTGGCCGCCGGGCTCGTCTGGAGCCGTCGGGCGGCGGTGGCCGGGGGCACTTGGGTTTCGGGCGGCGGTGGCCGGGCTCGTCTGGAGCCGTCGGGCGGTGGCCGCCGGGTTCACCTGGAGTGCCGGGCGGTGGCCGCCGGGCTCACTTGGCGCGGTAGAGGCGGCGCAGGGCGACGGCGGCGGCCACGCCACCGGCGACGGCTCCGGCGCCCGCGGCGATGGGCAGGGCGACCATGGTGGCCTTACGCCCGGTGCGGAAGTCCTTGATGTCCCACTTGTTCTCCCGGGCGTGGTCACGCAGCTCGCCGTCGGGGTTGATCGCGACGGCGTTGCCGACCAGGGAGAGCAGCGGCAGGTCGTTGGCCGAGTCGCTGTAGGCCGAGCAGCGTGACAGATCGAGGCCCTCCCGGCGGGCCAGCGCCCGGACCGCCTCGGCCTTGGCGGGGCCGTGGAGCAGGTCGCCGACCAGGCGGCCGGTGTAGACGCCATCGACGGTCTCGGAGACGGTGCCGAGCGCGCCGGTCAGGCCGAGGCGCTGGGCGATCACGCGGGCGAGCTCCACCGGGGTCGCGGTGACCAGCCAGACGCGCTGACCGGCGTCCAGGTGGCTCTGCGCGAGGGCGCGGGTGCCCGGCCAGATCCGGTCGGCCATGGCCTCGTCGAAGATCTCCTCGCCCAGGCGGACGATGTCTTCGACCCTGCTGCCCGCCACGAACGCCAGCGCGGTCTCCCTGGCCTGGGCGATGTGCTCGGGGTTCTCGTCGCCGCGGACCCGGAACACCGCCTGGCCGAGCGCGAACTTGACCAGGTCCTTGGTGGTGAACAGCCCCCGCGAGGCCAGGCCCCGCGCGAAGTGGTAGATGGAGGCCCCGCGCATCATGGTGTTGTCGACGTCGAAGAAAGCGGCGGCGGTCGGGTCGGGATCGGCCATCGGCATCGCGACCGCTGCCGCGGCCGCCACCTCTCCGGCTATCTCCGGTCCGCCCCGCCGTCGTATCAGCCGCTTCATAGCACCTCAGCTTAACTGGCACAGGTGGGTGAAATCGGTGTACATCGCGTTAGCGGAAGGTGATGTCTCGCATGTGCGAGGGTCTTCATCCGGGCGGGGCCAGGCCCTCGATGTAGTTGAGATAGCCGTTGGCCCTGCGCCGTTCCTCGACGTCCATCTTGGGGAGCATCCCCTCGATCTGGTTGCGCTGCTTCTGGACGAAGCGCTTGAGCCGGCCCGTGCTCCTGGCGTCGCTTTTCGCGTCGCGGCGCCGCACCCGGGTCAGGGAGGTGACCGCGGAGCGGGTGGTGTCCTCCATGGCCTGGAGGGTCTCCTCGATGAGGTCGCTCTGGCGCCGGGTGGCGCCGAGGAGCTCCTCGACCTCGTGGGCGCGGGTCTCGGCGTAGTCGAAGGAGCGGCCCGCCCGTTCGGCGTCGTCGGTGCTCAGGTGGAACAGCGTGCTCTCGGCGGCGCGCTTGAGCGGGTAGAGCGTGTCTCCCGGCATCGACCGGTAGGTCGCCAGGCCCGCCAGGACCATCGTGGCCGCCAGGCCCAGGCTCAGGAACCGGGCCAGCGGACCCGGGCGCGGCCTCGGCCGTGCCGGGGCGGGCCGTTCGGCGGGCGGGCCGTCCTGGCCGGAGGCGTCCATGAGGCGGTCGCGGAGCGCGGAGCGGAACTCCGGACGGGGACCGCCTCCCATCCGGGAGCCGAGCCTCGTCACGCGGTTCTGGATGCGCGCCTGCGATCTCCGTGAGATCCCGGGCAGCCACTTACCCATGAACGCTCCCTGCCGCCCCCAGCTCACGATCCATCGTTGTCACTTGCCTAACGAGGGCTCGGCGCGCCAGGTTACGCGGTACGTCGCCATCGGAATCCGGCATGGCGGCCAAGGTCAGCTGAGGTCCGAGGGGAGTGCGCGGGCGAGCGCCCGGATCGCCCGGAACTGCAGTGCCTTGATCGCCCCGCTCTTCTTGCCCATGATGAGCGCGGTCTCCGCCAGCGACATGCCGTGCAGGAAGCGCAGGACCACGCACTCCTGCTGCTCGGGGCCGAGATCGCGGACGGCGCTGAGCACCCGATTGCTGATCATTGCGGTGACGACGGCGTTCTCCGGGATGTGCGGGCCGTCGAGCGGGGTGTCGATCACCTCGGCCGTCGAGACCTCAAGCCGGTACCTGCCGGATTTGAAGTGGTCGGTGATCAGGTTCCTGGCGATCGTCACGAGCCAGGCCCCGAAGTCGCGTCCCTGCCAGGTGAAGTCGGCGATCCGGCGGAGCGCGCGCAGGAAGGTCTCGCTCGTGAGGTCCTCGGCCAGCGGGTGGGATCCGACCCGGAAGTAGATGTAGCGGTAGACGAGGTCGAGATAGCGGTCGTAGAGCGTGCCAAACGCGTCCGTGTCTCCCGTTTTGGCACGCAGAACGAGCCTCCGGAGATCCTCCGAGGCGTCCTCGCGGGCGGCGAGCTCATTTCTGCGGACAGGCTGGGCCGCCCCGGAAGCGGTGGGGACAGGCCCGGCGAATGGCCACGTGTCTGGCATCCGGTATCCCTGTGGGGGAGGGGGTGCGGCGTGCTCGCTCACTCTAGAAATGAACAGGAAATTCCACAATCCACTTCGTAACGTCGTGACTAGGGGTAATCGGTCGATACGGTGTGGGGCCGGTAGTTTCTGGCCGGACCGAGGAGCCGACTACCAGTTCGGCTACCGGTTAGGGGGTAATGTCCGGCAGCATTGGAGACACCATGGAAGTCCTCGTCGCTGTCATCGCCTTTGCCGGTGCGCTGCTCGCCGCCATTGCCACAGTCGCCCTCGTCGGCCGTCTCCGCGAGGAGCCCAAAGGCTGGCTGATCGCCTGGAGCATTACGACGGCGGCGCTCTGCCTGTCACTCGGAGTGATCGGTACCGGTCATTTAGTGGGATTTGGGTCGGCCACATTCCGGATTTACCAGCTGACCGGCTCACTGCTCGCCCCGCTCTGGCTGGCCGTCGGAGTGGTCCAGCTCCTGGCGCGCAAGTCCAGCGCCAGGTTCGCCTCCTGGCTGCTGGGGACCGCGTTCACCGTCGTCGCCGCGGTGATCATGATGGTCGACCCGCTCCGGCTGGACACGGCGTTCTCCAAGACGCTGCCCGGCAGGAACTACTGGGGGTTGCCGCCGACCTACCTGCTCGGGGCCGTCCACCTGGCCGTCGCGCTCGTCCTGCTGGCCGGCATCGCGTTCGCGGTCCTGCGCTGGCGCGGGGGCGACGACTACGACGCCGACAACATGCACGCGCTCCTGGCGCTCGGCCCGACGGGCCTGGCCCTGCTCGGAGCCGTGAGCTTCACGGTCCCGGGGATGTTCACCGCGCTCCTGCTGTGCGTCACCGCCGCCGCGGTCTGGTACGTCGTGCTCCGCCCGCTCGCGCCCTACGAGGACGAGGACGACGAGGACGACGAGCCGGACGACGGCTGGGAGGAGCGCCGGCCGGCCGGCCGCCGCGCGGCCACCGATCCGCCCCGGGACGTGCAGGTCGCCGGCCGCCGCCGGGCGCTGCCCGAGGAGCCGTCCCGGCGCTCGGGCCTCGGCGACCTGGTGGCCGAATACCGCGCGGGTGAGCAGGAGGTCGACTACGCGGCACGCATGCAGCAGCCTCCCGCCCAGGGCGATCCGTTCGGTGGCCCCGCCACCGGCACCTTCATGGCCGGCGAGTACGGCATGCCGTCCCCCGGCCGGCCCGGGGGCGGCGAATACACCCAGCCGCCCCCGGTGACCGGCCAGTTCGGGATGGCGCCGGCCGGCCAGGCGACCGGCGAGTACGACATCCCGGCCAACGAGTACGGCAGGCACACGGGCCCCGGCGGGCCGGGCGGAGCCGGCAGGGCCGCCGGTCCCAGCACCGGGGAGTTCGCCAGACCCGACGCGGCCTACGGCACCCAGCAGGGCGGCAGCCTCCAGCCGATGCCCGCCGACCAGGCGTTCGGCACATCCTCCGGATACGGTCAGGGCGCCCCCGGACACGGCACGGCCGGTTACGGCCAGACCCCGGACCGCGGCCTCGGCGGCGCCCCCGGTTACGGCCAGGGCCCCGACCTGGGGCGCGGCGGCCCGCAGGCGGCCGGGCCCGGCTATCCGGGCGCCGCGGCCGAGCAGCCGGGCGGCTCCTCCCGCCCGTCCCCCAGCATCTTCGGCCTGCTGACCGTGTTCACCCTGATCGACGGCAGCGGGGAGCGGTTCGACCGGCTGGCCGAGGAGACGCTTGAGGCCGTCCGCCACTCCGAGCCCGACACGCTCATCTACGTGTGTCACTCGGTGAAGTCGGCCCCGCTCCAGCGCATCATCTACGAGCTCTACCGCGACGAGGTCGCCTACTCCGACCACCAGCGCCAGCCGCACGTGGAGCGTTTCGTCAGCGAGCGGCAGAACATGGTGCTGGCCACCAACGTGATCGAGCTCAACGTGAACGCCGCGAAGGTGATGCCGCTCCCGACGGCCTTCAGGCTCTGAGCGCGGCGCGCAGGCGGTTCTCGTCGACGCGCCAGAAGTCGTGCTGGACGCCGTCGACGAGGGTGACCGGGATCATCTCCCAGTATCGGGCCTGGTCCTCCTCGGAGGCGGTGATGTCGCGCTCCTCCCAGGGGACGCCCAGCTCCGTGGCGACCCGCTCGATCACCGTCCGAGCGTCGTCGCACAGGTGACAGCCGGGCTTGCCGAGCAATGTGATGCGGTGGTCCTGCGGTGCCATGCCCGTCACGGTAGCCGAGTCGCGGGCATGTACCGGCGATCTCCCCTTCCGCAATCAGGGAGAAAGCCATCGAGAGCGCGGCAAGTTACGCTGCTGGCACCGGGAGAGTGATCTCTCCGTAGTCGGAGGAGCGACGGGGAGGACACGCACCGTCAGCGCCGCGGCGGCGCCGCCGGCCCCCACTTTGTGCACCGGTTCACAAAGGGACTAACCTGAATGACAGTGGCCTCACCTCGTCATCCGTCGCGTCCGGGCCGCGCCGGCCGCCTGTCCCCCTGGAGCTCCGGCACGTGATCCGCCGTCTGTCCCAAGCCCGTGAACGTGGCATCCCCGAGGCGACCGTCGCCCGGCTGCCGCTCTACCTGCGCGCGCTGAACGGCATGGCCGAGCGGGGTCTGGCGACCGTGAGCTCGGAGGATCTTGCCGTGGCGGCCGGGGTCAACTCGGCCAAGCTCCGCAAGGACCTGTCCCACCTGGGCTCCTACGGCACCCGCGGGGTCGGCTACGACGTCGAATACCTCATCTACCAGATCTCCCGCGAGCTGGGTCTGACCCAGGACTGGGCCGTTGCCATCGTCGGAGTGGGTAACCTCGGTCGTGCACTTGCCAACTACGGCGGGTTCGTCTCGCGTGGATTCCGGGTCGCCGCTCTCCTCGACGCCGACCCCGAAGTGGTGGGCGACCATATCGCCGGATTGAATGTGGAGCACATCGACGAGCTGGAAGCCGTGATAAAGCGGCGGGGAGTGTCGATCGTGGTGCTCGCGACGCCGGCGGCGGCGGCCCAGCAGGTGGCCGACCGGGTCATCGCCGCTGGGGTCACCAGCATCCTGAACTTCGCCCCCGTCGTACTTTCCGTGCCAGAAGGCGTCGATATCCGTAAAGTCGACCTATCTATTGAATTGCAGATCCTTGCGTTCCACGAGCAGCGCAAAACGGATCGGATGACTGGGGGGCCTGCGATGGCCGAGGAGTGGCCTGAGGCGGTGGACCTGTGAGCGAGCACGAGGTGCGGGCCCAGGGTCGCCGCGTCTCTCGAAATGACGCGGGAGACCGGGCACGTCCGCGTCCGGGGAGAGGCGGGGAAGGCCGATGAGCGTTCTCGTCGTCGGCCTCAGCCACCGGACCGCTCCGGTGGCCCTGCTGGAGCGGGTCTCCGTCTCCGGTGACGCACTGGTCAAGCTGCTCCACGCCGTCCAGCGGGATGCCTGCGTGGCCGAGGCCATGGTCGTCTCGACCTGCAACCGGGTCGAGGTCTACGCCACCGTGGACCGCTTCCACGCCGCGGTGACCGCGATCTCCGAGCTGCTGTCCGTCCACTCGGGCGTCCCCATGGAGCAGCTCTCGGCCCACCTCTACGTGCACTACGAGGACCGGGCCGTCGAGCACCTGTTCTCGATGGGGTCGGGCCTCGACTCGATGGTCCTGGGCGAGGGACAGATCCTCGGCCAGGTCCGCACGGCCCTCAAGCTCGCCCAGGAACAGGGCACGCTGGGCCCGACGCTCAACGAGCTGGTCCAGCAGGCGCTGCGGGTGGGCAAGCGTTCCCACACCGAGACCGGGATCGACCGGGCGGGCGCCTCCCTCGTGGGCGTGGGGCTCACCCTCGCCGAGCGCACACTCGGCCCGATCCAGGGCAGGCGCGCCCTGGTGGTCGGCGCCGGCTCGATGAGCGCCCTGTCGGCCGCGACCCTGCAGCGGGCCGGCGTCACCGACATCGTGGTGGTCAACCGGACCCACGAGCGCGCCGTACGGCTGGCCCAGACGGTGGGCGGCCGGGCCGCCGAGTTCGGCGACCTGACCCGCGAGCTGGCCGAGGCCGACCTCGTCATCTCGTGCACCGGCGCCACCGACGTGGTCATCACCGCCGACATGGTGGCGGCCCGGGAGATGTTCCTGCTGGACCTCGCGCTGCCCCACGACGTGGACCCCGCCGTACGGCGGCTGCCCGGCGTCACCCTCGTCGACCTGGAGTCGATGCAGGACGGCGCGGCCGACGCGGACACCGACGACGGCGGGCGCGCCGAGGCGGTCACCGCCGTGCGCCGGATCGTCGCCGCCGAGGTGGAGGCATACCTGTCGGCCGAGCGCGCCGCGCGGGTGACCCCGACCGTGGTCGCGCTGCGGACCAAGGCCGCGGACGTGGTCGAGGCGGAGCTCGGACGGCTCACCGCGCGGCTCCCGGAGCTCGACGGGCGGGTCCGCGACGAGGTCACGCAGACGATCCGGCGCGTGGTCGACAAACTGCTCCATGAGCCCACCGTGCGTGTCAAACAGCTCGCGGAGTCTCCGGCAGGCGATCATTATGCGGAGGCGTTGCGTGAGCTGTTCGACCTGGACCCGAAGGTCCCGCGCGCGGTGAGAAGCATCGAGAGGGCGGACACCGAGACAACCAGGACGACCAAGAAGGGGGTGGGCAGGTGAGCGACGTCTCCTCGCCGCTCAGGCTGGGCACCAGGCGCAGCCTCATGGCGACGACCCAGTCGGGGCTGGTCGCCGACCGGCTCACCGAGCTGACCGGCCGGGCCGTCGAGCTCGTCGGCGTCACCACCTTCGGCGACGTCACCAAGGCCAACCTCACCCAGCTCGGCGGGACGGGTGTCTTCGTCAGCGCGCTGCGCGACAAGCTGATCGAGGGCGAGATCGACTTCGCGGTCCACTCGCTGAAGGACCTCCCCACCACGCAGGACCCGCGCGTGGTCATCGCGGCGATCCCGCCGCGCGACGACCCCAGGGACGCCCTGGTCGCCGCGGTCAAGCTGGCCGACCTGCCGCCCGGCGCGAAGGTCGGCACGGGGTCCCCGCGCCGGGTCGCCCAGCTCAGGCTGCTCCGGCCCGACCTCGACTACGTCCCGATCCGCGGCAACGCCGACACCCGGATCGGCAAGGTCACCTCCGGTGAGCTGCAGGGTGTCGTGCTGGCCGCCGCCGGGCTCGGACGGCTGGGCCGCGAGGCCGAGATCTCCCAGGTCTTCGACGTGGAGGAGATGCTCCCGGCCCCCGGCCAGGGCGCGCTGGCCGTGGAGTGCCGGGCCGACCGGGCCGACCTCGTCGAGTTCCTGAGCGTGCTCGACGACGCCCGCACCCGCGCCGCGGTGACCGCCGAACGCGCGGTGCTCAACGCCCTGGAGGCGGGGTGCGCCGCTCCCGTGGGTGCGTATTCGGCCGATGACGGGCAAAATCTGATTCTGACCGCCGCTGTCGTCGCCGTCGACGGCAGGCAGGCGGTGCGCAAGTCCACCGCCGGGACCCTTTCGGCGCCGCTGGATCTGGGCCGCGACCTCGCTGCCCAGATGATCGCTGAAGGGGCCGGCACGTTGATAGGGGAGCAAGCACATTGAGCTCCGGAAGTACCACCTTCGAGCGCCCGGCCGGGTTCGTCGCCTTCGTGGGGGCGGGCCCCGGTGACGAGGGCCTGCTCACACTCCGTGGCGCCGACCTGCTGTCGAAGGCCGATGTCGTCGTGCTCGATCAGGAGGCGTACGGAGCGTTGCTCCGCCACTGCAGAGAGAACGTCGAAGTCGTCGACGCGGCCGAGGAGGGCGCGGTCTCGCTGAGGGCCGTGGCGGAGGCCAAGGGCGGGCGCGGCGTCGTACGGCTCTGCGCCGGCGATCCGATGTTCTTCTCCTCGATCACCGAGGAGGTCGCGGCCTGCACCAAGGCGGAGGTGGACTTCGAGATCGTGCCGGGCGTGCCCCCGGCGACGGCGGTGCTCACCTACGCGGGCATCCCCGCCGCGGTGGCGGTGCCGGAGTTCCGGGTCGTGGACGCGGCCCAGGTCGACGACTGGTCCGCCCACGCCATGGGTGCGGGCACCCTGGTGATCTACAACGGCGTCTCGGCGGCGGTCGCGATCGGCAAGGCGCTGATCGCCGCGGGCCGCCCCGACTCGACGCCGGTCGCGATCAGCAGCGCGGGCACCACCACCGAGCAGTACACCGTGGTGACCACGCTCGGCCGGATGGCGCCCGACCTCAAGCACGCCGGGATGACCGAGCCCGCGCTGATCGTGGTCGGCGAGGCCGTCGCCATGCGCGACCGGCTGTCGTGGTTCGAGACCAAGCCGCTGTTCGGCTGGCGGGTGCTCGTGCCCCGGACCAAGGAGCAGTCGGCCGCGCTGGTCGAGCAGCTGCACTCCTACGGCGCGGTGCCGGAGGAGGTCCCCACGATCTCCGTCGAGCCGCCGCGCACCCCGCAGCAGATGGACCGGGCGATCAAGGGCCTGGTCACCGGCCGCTACGAATGGGTGGCCTTCACCAGCGCGAACGCGGTCAAGGCCGTGCGCGAGAAGTTCGAGGAGTACGGCCTGGACGCCCGCGCGTTCGCCGGGCTCAAGGTCGCGGCCGTGGGCGAGGCGACCTCCCGCGCGCTGGTGCAGTTCGGCGTCAAGCCGGACCTGATGCCCTCGGGCGAGCAGTCGTCGGAGGGCCTGCTGGCCGAGTGGCCGCCCTACGACTCGATGCTCGACCCGATCAACCGGGTGCTGCTGCCCCGGGCCGACATCGCGACCGAGACGCTGGTCGCCGGGCTGACCGAGCTCGGCTGGGAGTGCGACGACGTGACCGCCTACCGGACCGTCCGCGCGGCGCCGCCGCCGGCGCCGATCCGGGAGGCCATCAAGGGCGGCGGGTTCGACGCGGTGCTGTTCACCTCGTCGAGCACCGTGCGCAACCTGGTGGGCATCGCGGGCAAGCCGCACAACGTCACGGTCATCGCGGTGATCGGGCCGCAGACCGCCAAGACGGCCGAGGAGTTCGGGCTCCGCGTCGATGTGATGGCCGACAAGCCATCGGCTTCCGCCCTCGCGGCCGCGCTGGCCGAGTATGGTGCGAAGCAGCGGCAGGCCGCGCTCGCGGCCGGAGACGTCCCCCGCAGGCCCTCACAGACCCGGCGGGGAGCCCGGCGCCGCGCCAAGTAATCTGGAACCGTCGCGGACGCCCGCCGGACGAGGCGTCCGTGACGGTTCCCGTGAGCTCAGCGAGCCACATCCGAACACGGTCCCCCGGTTCCTGATCCCCTATGGCCGGGGGAGAGGGAGAGACCATGACCGCCCAGTTCCCCGTAGCGCGTCCGCGCAGGCTCCGCCGTACGGCGACGATGCGCCGGATGGTCGCCGGCACCAGGCTGCACCCGGCGGAGCTGGTGCTGCCGATGTTCGTCAAGGAGGGCATCGACGAGCCGAACCCGATCGGCTCGATGCCCGGGGTGTTCCAGCACACCCGTGACTCACTGCGCAAGGCCGCCCACGAGGCGGCCGAGGCGGGGGTCGGCGCGCTGATCCTGTTCGGCGTCCCCGCGGTGAAGGACGCCCGCGGGTCGGCCGCCGACGACCCGGACGGGATCGTCCAGCAGGCCGTCGCCGACCTGGTCGCCGACGTGGGCGACGCGATGGTCGTGATGACCGACACCTGCCTGGACGAGTTCACCGACCACGGGCACTGCGGCATCCTGACGCCTGACGGCGAGGTCGACAACGACGCCACCCTGGAGCGCTACGCCGCCGCCGCGGTCTCCCAGGCCCGCGCCGGATCGCAGGTCATCGCGCCCAGCGGGATGATGGACGGCCAGGTCGCCGCGATCCGCGCGGCGCTGGACGGCGACGGCTTCGAGCAGATCCCGATCCTGGCCTACTCGGCGAAGTACGCCTCGGCCTTCTACGGGCCGTTCCGGGAGGCGGCCGAGTGCGCGCCGCAGTTCGGCGACCGCAACGCCTACCAGCAGGACGCGGCCGGGCCGGTCGGCGAGGCGCTGCGCGAGGTGCGGCTGGACCTCGACGAGGGTGCCGACGGCGTGATGGTCAAGCCCGCGCTGGCCTACCTCGACATCCTGCGCCAGGTGCGCGACGCGGTCGACGTGCCGGTGGCCGCCTACCAGGTCAGCGGGGAGTACGCCATGGTCGAGGCCGCGGCGGCGAACGGCTGGATCGACCGGGACCGGGTGATCATGGAGTCACTGATCGCGATCCGCCGGGCCGGCGCCGACATGATCCTCACCTACTGGGCGACCGAGGTGGCCAAGAAGCTCCACTGAGACCAGCGGCACATAGCGAGAACTGGGGGTTTGCCGCTTGCTCGGGTGGTCTGTGCGTTAGAGTGCGGATACCGGTGCGGATGTGTCCCAGGTGGTGTGAGCCCTGGCTGTCTGACTTCCCTTGCTGACCAGAACGTGGCTACGCCATCGCATCCGAGGGCATCCGGGCGGGCGGACGACGGAGGACACAATGGTGGGGGTACCGCTGACTCGTCGTGGCAGGCGACGTGCTCATCCGAAGCAGATGATCGGCTCCGTGCTGGAGTACGCCGCCCTGGGCTGGGCGAGCTGTCCCGGCGCGCGGCCGCTGCAGGGCGGTCCCCGCGCCTGCTCCTGTGACCGCGTCGGCTGTCCCGACCCGGGCGCGCACCCGCTCTCGCGGGCCTGGCAGATGCAGGCCACGGCCGACCCGGCCCTGCTCAGCCACTGGTGGCAGCGCGACCCGGAGGCGAACGTGATCCTCCCCACGGGCCGTGTCTTCGACGTGTTCGACGTACCGGCCGCCGCCGGGCTCACCGCCCTCGCGAGCATGGACTCCGCCGGATCCGCAACGGGCCCGGTCGCCGCCAACGGCGACCGGGTCCTTTTCTATGTGGCCACCCGCAACATCGCCGAGGACGAGGACGAATGGTGGTCCTGCCCCCTCGACTTCGGCCCGGCGACCATCGACGAGATGCCCGGCCTGCGCTGGCACTGCCGCGACAGCTACGTCCTCGCCCCGCCCTCGACCCTGCCGGCCGGCGGGGCGACGTCATGGCTGCGCCCTCCGGACGGCCGTCCGCTGCCCGACCCGCTCCGCGTCCTCGACACGCTCGCCGACGTCTGCGAGTGAGCGCCGCCCCGGCCGGCCCCGCTCCGGTCGGCCCTGCTCCGGTCGGCCCTGCTCCGGTGAAGCCCGCCTCAGTGGGTTCCGCCTTGCTGAGCCCCGTCGCCCACGCCCGTTGACGGGCCAGGCCGGGGGGAGCCGCCCAGGCCGGCCTCGCGGGCCCGGACGATGGCCTGGGCGCGGTCGGCCACCTGCAGCTTCATGAAGATGTTGGAGATGTGGTTGCGCACGGTCTTGCCGGACAGGAAGAGGATCCCGGCGATCTCGCTGTTCCCCCTGCCCTGGGCGACCAACTGGAGCACCTCCCGCTCCCGCTCGGTGAGCTCGGGGAAGGCGGTGCGCGACGGGTCGGGCATGCCGGTGAAGTAGGCCAGGACCCGGCGGGCGATCTCGGGGCCGTAGATGGCCTCGCCCGCGGCGACGGCGCGCACGGCGCGGCCGATCTCCTCGGCGCCGGCCTCCTTGAGCAGGTAACCGCGCGCACCGGCGCGCATGGCGGCGAACACCGAGTCGTCGTCCCGGAACATGGTCAGCACCAGCACCCCGATCCGCGGACTGGTCCTGGTGATCGTCCGGGTCGCCTCGACGCCGTTGCCGCCGGGCATCTGCAGGTCCATCACGACCACGTCCGGCTGGAGCTCGGCGGCCAGCGCCACCGCCTCCTGCCCGCCGCCGGCCTCCCCGACGACCTCGATGTCCATGGCCGCCAGCAGACCGCGCAGGCCCCGCCGGAAGACCGGGTGGTCGTCCACGATCAGCACGGTGATCATCCGGCCCCCTCCGTCGGCAGTCTGGCGGTCACCTCCGTGCCGCCGCCCGGCCTGCGGCCGATCACGCAGCAGCCTCCCACCTCGGCCGCCCGCTCGCGCATCGAGGTCAGCCCGACGCCCGCGGCCGGATTCTCGGGCAGGCCGATCCCGTCGTCGGTCACCTCCACCCGCAGCTCGCCCGGGAGCCTGCGCAGCCGGAGGAGGATCGTGGCCGGCCCGGCGTGGCGGCGGGCGTTGGTGAGCGCCTCCTGGGTGATGCGGTAGGCGGCGACCTCGACGGCGGCGGGCAGGTCGTCCAGCGGGCCGTCGACCGTCACCGCGCCCTCCCCGGCGCAGGCCCGCAGCGCGCCCTCCAGGCCCAGGTCGTCCAGCGCGGGCGGGCGCAGGCCGTACACCAGCTCGCGGACCGACGCGATCGTCGCGGTCATCTCCTCGCGGACCCGGACCAGCAGCTTCTCGACGGCCCGCGGGTCGGCCTCCAGCCGCCTGCGCGCCTCGTCGATGGTGAGCGTGACGCTGGTCAGCGCCGGGCCGAGTCCGTCGTGCAGCTCCCGGCCCAGCCTGCGGCGCTCCTCGTCGCGGGTGGTGAGGATGCGCTCCCGGGAGCGGTGCAGGTCGGCGGTGAGCCGTACGGCGTGCGCCAGCTCGGCCAGGTGCCGGGCCAGCACCGCCATCGGCTCGCGGCCCGGCCGGACCCCCGCCACCAGCAGGGTTCCCACCCGCTCGGCGTGCCAGAGCAGCGGCATCTCCTGGGTCTGCGGCCGCAGTTCCCCGTCGGTGAACACGCGCGCCGCCCCGCCCTGCCCGGTGCGGACCTCGACGCGGACCCCGCTCGCGCCCAGCGCCTCGCGGATCACCGCCACGGCCTCGCCGAGCGCCGCCGCCGGGTCCCGCGCCCCCTGCCCGGTACGGCCCAGCAGGTCGGCGACCCGGTAGGGGTCGCGCTCGACGGCGAACACCCGGTCCACCGCCCGCTGCAGGCGCAGCCGCGCAGGGTGGAAGATGCCGCCCACGGCCAGTGCCGCGACCGCCCCCGCGACCGGGCCCAGGTCGCTGGCCAGGGCGTTGGCCAGCCAGATCAGCCCGAAGTAGACCCCTCCGGTGATCGCGACCAGGCAGCTGTAGACCAGCGTCCGGTTGGCCACGACGTCGATGCCGTAGAGGCGGTAGCGCAGCACCGCCGCGATGATCGACAGGGGGACCACGGCGATGAAGACGGTCTCCAGGGTGGCCAGCAGCCAGGAGCCGGTCACCACCCGGAGGATCCAGGAGACCAGGACCACCGCCAGCGCGCCGGTGTACCAGCCGATCTGGCGCCGGAGCTCGGCGTCGCCCGCCCGGTAGCGGAAGGCCAGCGACAGCACGCCGAGCGCGGTGAGCGCCATCATCGGGCCGCCGATCCACGCCTCCACCGCCGGTGAGATGTCACGCAGCGCCTCGACGCCGAACGGGTTCGCGATCGGGAGCTGGCTCTCGAACCCCGGGTCCGGGGCCAGTCCCAGGAACAGGGAGTGCCCGGCCATGAGGATCAGGTTGGCGTACAGGACCGGCCGCCAGCGCCGGGAGGGCAGCCGGCCGTCGGGGAACAGCAGCGGCAGCAGCGAGATGTACACCGGCACGTACCACAGCCACAGCCACAGGCCCAGCCACATGAGGTAGGGGGTGATCCCCCCGGGGTCGGTGAGGTAGCGCCAGTGGGCGCCGCTGTAGGCCAGGTAGTAGAGGCTGCCGACGATCCCGCTGGCCCACAGCATCCACGGGACGGGCAGCCGGGGCCGGCGCGTGATGAGGAACGCGCCGGCGGCGGGGAAGAGGATGACGGTCGGATCCATGGTGACGAAGCGGTCGGTCCAGGTCGAGGCGCTCAGCTCCACCATCCGGACCGCCAGGAGGTTGCCCACCGGCGCCAGCACCGCGCCGGTCCAGACGAGGACGGCCAGCGCCGTCCGCCGCCCCCCACCCGCGATCCCCACGCCTCCGGGGGAGACCGCCGTGTCCGCGTCCGAGGGGGAGGTCATGGCGTCTCCGTTCCGAGGGGGAGGCGGACGACGACCTCTGTGCCGCCGCCGGGACGTGGCCTGACCGTGCACGATCCGCCCGCCTCCGCCGCCCGCTCGCGCATGGACGCCAGGCCCACGCCGCCGCGGATCCGTCCGGGCAGTCCGATGCCGTCGTCGGCGACCGACAGGCGCAGCTCCCTTGGCAGGCGTGGCCCCTTGTCCTCCGCCCCGTCCCCGGCCTCGGCCCCCCCGGCGTGCTCCGCCCCGGCCGGGAGCAGCTCGGCCCGTACCAGGGCGGTGGTGGCCTGGGCGTGGCGGCGGACGTTGGTGAGCGCCTCCTGGGCGATCCGGTAGGCGGCCGTCTCCACCGCCGGGGGCAGCTCGCCCAGCGGGCCGGTCACCGCGACGTCCACCCGTGGCCCCGGCGCGTCGGCCAGCGAGCGCAGCGAGCCGGTCAACCCGAGGTCGTCCAGCGCGGGCGGGCGCAGGCCGTACACCAGGTCCCTGACATCGATGATCGCGATGCCGAGCTGGTCGCGCACCCGGATCAGCAGCCGCTCCACGGCCTCGGGATCCCGATCCAGCCGGAGTCTGGCCTCGTCCACGGTCATCGCCAGGCTGGCCAGCGTCGGCCCCAGCCCGTCGTGCAGGTCGCGGCGGAGCCTGCGCCGCTCCTCTTCCCGGGTGGTGAGGATGCGCTCCCTGGAGCGCCGCAGGTCGGCGGTGAGCCGTACGGCGTGCGCCAGCTCGGCCAGGTGCCGGGCCAGCACCTCCAGCAGGTCCGGCGCGGTGTCGGGACCGCTGCTGAGCAGCCGCCCCACCGGCTCCCCGTGCCAGACCAGCGGGGTCTCAACCGGCCGCTCGCCCAGCTCGCCGTCGTGGACGGTCGCGGCGTGCCCGCCGTGGACCTCGACGGCGACGCCGTCGGCGTGGAGCGCCCGGCGGACCAGTGCCGCGGCGGTGGCCAGCCCCTGGGCGGGGTCGACGGTCTCCTGAAGGGTGCGGCTCAGCCGGTCGGCGACCCGGTAGGGGTCGCGCTCGACCCGGAACAGCCGGTCCACCGCCCGCTGCAGGCGCAGCCGCGCCGGGTGGAAGACCGCGCCCGCGGCCAGCGCCGCGACCAGCCCGGCCACCGGGTCCCGGCCGCCGGACAGCGTGCCGGCCAGCCAGGTCAGCCCGGAGTAGATCCCGCCGGTGACCGCCGCCAGCGCGCCGTAGACCAGGACGCGGTTGAGTATCACGTGGACGCCGGGCGGCCGGTTGGCCGGGCGCCGGGCAGGGGGTGTCGTCACTGCCATGACCGAAGGATCCCGCACCCCATGTCCCGCTGTCCCGGGGCAGATGTCCCGACGTCGCCGGCCCGTGCCCGCCGGCCGGCTCACCGGCCCTGGCGGGGGCTCTCCCCCCGGTGGCTACCCTGGAGGGCGTGAGCCGTACTGAGAACTCCGAGGAACTGTTCGCCCGCGCCCGTGAGATCGTCCCGGGAGGTGTCAACTCCCCGGTCCGCGCCTTCGGAGCCGTCGGCGGCACACCCCGCTTCATGGCCTCCGGCCAGGGCCCCTACATCACCGACGTCGACGGCAACCGTTACGTGGACCTGGTCTGCTCCTGGGGGCCGATGATCCTCGGGCACCGCCACCCGGCCGTGGTCGAGGCGTTGCAGGAGGCCCTCGCGGCGGGCACCTCGTTCGGCACGGCGACGCCCGGCGAGGTCGAGCTGGCCGAGGAGATCGTCGCCCGGGTGGAGCCGGTGGAGAAGGTCCGCCTGGTCAGCTCGGGCACCGAGGCCACCATGTCCGCGGTACGGCTGGCCCGCGGCTTCACCGGCCGGTCCAAGGTCGTCAAGTTCGCCGGCTGCTACCACGGCCACGTCGACGCCCTGCTCGCCTCGGCGGGGTCCGGCCTGGTCACCTTCGGCCTGCCCGACACCCCCGGCGTGACCGGCGCCTCGGCCGCCGACACGGTGGTGCTGCCCTACAACTCGATCGAGGCGGTGACGGAGGCGTTCCAGACCTTCGGCGCCGAGATCGCGTGTGTGATCACCGAGGCGTGCCCGGCCAACATGGGCGTCGTCCCGCCGCTCGACGGGTTCAACGCCAAGCTCCGCGAGCTCTGCACCGCGCACGGTGCCCTGCTGATCATCGACGAGGTGCTCACCGGTTTCCGGGTGTCGGAGGCCGGATGGTACGGGCTGGACCCGGTGGACGCCGACCTGATGACCTTCGGCAAGGTCATGGGCGGCGGTCTGCCCGCCGCCGCGTTCGGCGGCCGCGCCGACGTGATGGCCAACCTCGCCCCCGAGGGCCCGGTCTACCAGGCCGGCACCCTGTCCGGTAACCCGCTGGCCTGCGCCGCGGGCCTGGCCACGCTGCGCGCCTGCGACGACGAGGTCTACGACCGGGTCGACGCCGCCGCCCTGGTCATCGGCCGCGCCGCCGCCGACGCCCTGGCCGCCGCCGGGGTGCCGCACCGCCTGCAGCGCGCCGGCAGCCTGTTCTCCGTCTTCTTCACCGACGAGCAGGTCACCGACTTCGCCGGAGCCCAGAGGCAGAACACCGCCGCCTACCGGGCGTTCTTCCACGCCATGCTCGACCAGGGCGTCTACCTGCCCCCGTCGGCCTACGAGGCGTGGTTCCTGTCGGCCGCCCACGACGACGAGGCACTGTCCCGCATCGCCGAGGCACTCCCGCTCGCCGCCAAGGCCGCCGCCCAGGCCTCCTAGCGGGGCAGCTTGTCCAGGTCGATGTCGAGGGGGAAGGGGACCGGGACGGTCAGCCGTCCGTGGTGGATGCCGGTCAGGCCGTAGGCGCCGGTGGCGGGGTCGAGCTCGTAGACGTAGACGACGGGGCTGCCGTCGTTGTTCTCGACCCGCCAGAAGTGCGCGATCCCGGCCTCGGCGTAGCGGAACGGCTTGGTCTTGCGGTCCCGGTCCTCGGACTCGGGGGAGACCACCTCGACGACGAGGTGGACCTCGTCAGGGGTGTAGAAGGTCCGGTCGTCGTCGTCGGCCGCCGCCGTGTCGACGATGACGACGTCAGGACAGGGCCGCATCCGGTGGCCGAGCTTGACGTCCATCTGATCAACCGCTGACAGTCGCTCCGGCGTCTGGATGTCGAGCGCCTCGGTGAGCCGGCGGATCATGCGCTGGTGGAAGCGCTTCTGGGGGGACATGAAGACGAGAGCTCCATCGATCAGTTCGACGTGCTTGAAGAAGTCGGGCTCGCCGTTCGGCCCCTCTGCCGGGAGGCGGTCGAGGTCGTCGGCGGTCCATCCCCACGGGGGTGGGGACGGCCAGTAGTCAAGAGCGCTACTCACGTCGGTCACCGTGACATCGTCTCCGTCACCGGGTGTGTTCATTCAGATCATCTCCGTTGCCCTCAGTTCATTCTCTCCTGCTTCCGCCGCCGACGGCAGGGGTGTGCCCTCTTCTCAAGGGGTGAGTCGCGATCTGCACTTGAACATTCTGTTTGCTTCAAGTTGTTGACAACACAATATTGGGCAATCATGCTGGGCGTATGAACGCCGAATCCGATCAGACATCCGACCCCTTCACCCGGCCCGACCCCGCTCAGGCGCGGGCGCATCGGGTGTACGCCTCCCTGATGCGCATCGCCGAGCGGCACGCGGCCACCGAGGCGCAGCGCTCCCGGCAGGTCCATCCCGACGTCCTCGGCCCGCACGAGGCCATCAGGCTCGTGTCCTTCCTCGCGGGGGGCAGCGCGGTGCGGGAGGAGTCCGAGCCGGAGGTGGACGGCGCCGACATCACCGCCGCCCTGACCCTCATCCCGCTGGCGCGCGCGGAGATGGACCAGTTGGAGGCCGGGCTCCTGCTGATGGCGCGGGGCCGTGGCCTCACCTGGCAGGAGATCGCCTTCGGTCTCGGCCTGGGCACCTCCCAGGCCGCCAGGCAGCGCTACGAACGGCTGGCCGGCCGGGTGGCCGCCGAGACGGACCGGTAGCGCCCCCGCTCCGCGGCCGGCGGGGCGGGCCTCAGCGCGGCAGCTCGATCTGGTATCTGATGAAGCCGCGGTTCTCGGCGACCTTGTCGTACAGGCGCCGCGCCGTGCTGTTCGACTCGTGGGTGTTCCAGTAGACGCGGCTGCAGCCGCGGATCCGGGCCCGGTCGGTCACGGCCGCGATCAGTGCGCGGGCCACACCCCTGCCGCGCGCGGCCGGATCGGTGAACAGGTCCTGCAGGTAGCAGACGTCGGTGTCGGGGGCCGAGGTGCTGGCATGGACGAGGAAATGCGTGATGCCGACGAGCTCGCCGTCCAGCGTCGCCCCGAGGGCGTGCAGGCGCGTGTCCGCCTGGAACTCCCGCCACGCCCGGTCGTACATCTCCGCCGGCTCGACCCGCTGGTAGAAGTCGATGTAGGCGCGGAACAGGTCTTCCCAGACGGCCCTGTCGGAGGGCAGGAGCCTGCGGACGTCGATCATGTGGTCTCCCCCTGGATCGCGCGGCCCGGAGGTCCGCGAGGCCGGCTCGCTCCCCGGCGTGGTGGGAGCGTCCTGCCGGCCGGCTGTGACGCGTTCAGGCGCCACAGCCTAGGGACAGGTGGCCTGCCGCCATACGGCCACTTTCCGGGGAAAGCGGGTGACCACTTCGGGCCGGCCCCGTGGCGCGGCCCGGGCCGGGACCGTACGGGTCCCGATGCCGGACGGGCGCGCCCGGCCGGGAACGTGTGCGGTCAGCGGGCCGCCGCGTCCGTCCTGGGGCGGTCCGGCGGGGCCTGCGGCCCGTCGTGATCGTGGGGACGCGCGGCCGTTCCGGAGTGGGAGGGGACGGCGCGGGACGTGCCGCGGGGGCGGCTGCCGGCGTACAGGACGCCGGAGATGATGAGGGCCGCGGCGGCGAGCTCCGCCGGGGAGATCGACTCGCCGGTGACCAGGAACGCCGAGGACATGCCGAAGACGGGGACGAGCAGGCTGTAGGGGGCGACCACGGAGGCGTCGTAGCGCTTGAGCAGGTAGCCCCAGACGCCGAAGCCGCCGAGGGTGGAGATCAGTGCCACGTAGAGCACCGACAGGGTGCCCTCCATCGAGAACTCCAGGTGGGGGACCCCCTCCACCAGCAGGGACAGCCCCAGCATGGGGACGGCCGCCACCGCGCTCAGCCAGACCATGAAGCGGAGCGAGTCCGGAGGGGACGCCTTCCTGACCGCGATGTTGCCCGCGCCCCAGCCCAGCGCGGCACCGACGACCAGGACGAACGCGCCGACCGGGCCGCCACCGCCCAGGTCCAGGGCGATCAGGGCCAGTCCCGCGAACGCGACGCACATGCCGGTGACGCGGCGGGCGGTGATCCGCTCCTTGAGCAGGGCCACGGCGAGGACCACGGTGAAGACCGCCTGCACCTGGACGACGAGCGAGGTGAGGCCGGCGGGCATGCCCGCCCGCATGCCCAGCAGGAGCAGGCCGTACTGCGTGACGCCGAGTGTGGCCCCGGCGATGAGGACCCACCGCCAGGGCACCCGCGGGCCGCCGACGAACAGCAGCGCGGGGAAGGCGGCCAGGGTGAAGCGCAGCGCCACGTACAGCAGCGGCGGGAAGTGCCGGAGCCCCGCCTCCATGACCACGAAGTTGAAGCCCCACACGGCGGCGAGGCCGATGGCCAGGAAGAGATGCCTGGTTCGCATCCACTCATCCTTATTTATAACGATAATTCAGCACAAGCGAGACTTTCTTATCTCAGTCGTTTAGAATCGCTTACATGTTGGATCTCAACCGTCTCAAGGCCCTGCACGCCGTGTCCGTCTACGGATCGGTCGGGGCGGCGGCCGACGCGCTCATGGTGACCCCGTCCGCGGTGTCGCAGCAGCTCGCCAAACTGGAGCGGGAGACCGGCGCGACACTGCTGGAGCGCAACGGCCGCGGGGTGCGGCTGACCGACGCGGCCGGGCTCCTGGCCGACCACGCCGAGCGCATCCTCGCGCTGGTGGAGACCGCCGAAGCCGACTTCGAGGCGCTGCGCGGGGAGGTCGTGGGGCGGCTGAGCATCGGGGCCTTCCCCACGGCGGCCCGGGGGCTGGTGCCCGCGGCCCTGGTCCACCTGCGGGAGCGCCATCCCGACCTCCGGCTCCAGCTCATCGAACGGGAGCCCGAGCGGCAGATCCGCGAGGTGGCCAGGGGCGAGCTCGACCTCGCGGTGGTCCAGGACTGGACGAACCGGCCGATGGCCGTCCCTGAGGGGCTGTCGCGCGCGACGCTCTTCGACGACATCGCCGACGTGATGCTGCCCGAGGCCCATCCGCTGGCCGGCCGCTCCGAGATCGAGCTGGCCGAGCTGTCGGGGGAGCGGTGGATCAGCTCCTCGCCCGGCACGGTCTGCCACGACTGGCTGGTCCACACGCTGCGCTCGGCCGGCCTGGAGCCGGACATCGCCTGCATGGCGGACGAGTATCCGACCCAGCTCGCCCTGGTCGCGGCCGAGCAGGGGTGCGCCATCATCCCCCGGCTGGGCCGCGACTCCGTCCCCGCCGGGGTGCGGGTCGTCCCGATCCTGCCGCGCCCGGTCCGCAAGATCTACACGCTCTGGCGGAGCGACGCGGCCCGGCGCCCGGCGATCCGGGCCGCGGTCGAGGCGCTCAGGATCGCCTCCCTGCCTCACCAGCCGGCTGAGCCGGTCGAGCCGGTCGAGCCGGTCGACGGGCGGGCCGCCGGCTGAGGGCGACCGTCACCGCCGGCTGGGGCGATGTCACCGTCGGCTGAGGACGACCGTCAGCGCTGGCTGAGGGCGATCGTCACCACGCCGCCGACGATGACGGCGGCGGCGAGCAGCCGGCGGGGCAGGTCGCCCTCGGCCAGCAGCCTGCCACCGAGCACCACCGCGACGAGCACCCCGATCTCCCGCACCGGGGCGACCACGCTGACCGGTGAGAACGTGAACGCGACCAGCACCAGCAGGTAGGAGAGCGGCACCAGCACGGCCGCGCCCAGCACGCGCGTCCGGTGCTCGCGCCAGACCGGCGGGATCAGGCCCCGGCGGCGGGCGGCCAGCGCCGATGGGGCCAGGACGAGGGCCCGGCCGAGCTCGCCGCCGTAGTTGAGCAGGATCGGCGCGACCGCGAAGGCGCTGACGACCTGCTTGTCCCAGACGGTGTAGGCCGCGATGAACACCCCGGTGACCAGCCCGAACCCGATCCCGGCCAGATCCTCGCGGCTGGGCCTGCGGACCGTGCCGAGCAGCAGGACGCCCACGCCGATCAGCAGGATCCCCGCGATTCCGCTCGGGCCCGGCTGCTCGCCCAGCAGCAGCACGGCGACGAGGCTGGCCAGCAGCGGTCCGGTGCCGCGTGCGATCGGGTAGACCACCGACAGGTCGCCGTGGCGGTAACCGCGCTGGAGCAGCAGGAAGTAGCCCAGGTGCAGCGCGGTGCTCACGGCGACCACCCCGGCGCCCGCCCAGGAGAGGCGGTCGCCGGTGAAGGCCAGATAGCCGAGCGCGACCGGGCTCCAGAGCACCGTGGAGGCGGCGGCCACCAGCCAGATGAAGACGATCGAGTCGGCCCCGGCCGCCTGCTTGCTCAGCAGGTTCCAGCTCGCGTGGGCCACGGCCGAGGACAGGACGAGGACCAGCGCGAACAGGCTCAAAGGCGTCCTTTCGAGCACGGGCCCCGGATCCGATCGTCTACGACCCTAACCGCCCCTCATGGCACGGCCAGAACCGCCCCTCCATACGCGCTATCCACCACTACCAGTCGGTAGGCTTGCGACACCATGGCTGAGACCACCGTCGTTCACCTCCTGCGCCACGGTGAGGTGCACAACCCCGCTAACGTCCTGTACGGCAGGCTGCCCGGCTACCACCTGTCGGAGACCGGCAGGCAGATGGCCGAGACGGTCGCCAAGTCGGTCGCCGGGCGCGACGTCGTCGCCCTGTTCTCCTCTCCGCTGGAGCGGGCGCAGGAGACCGCGGCCCCGCTCGCCGCGGCCTTCCACCTGGAGGTCGCGACCGACGACCGGCTCATCGAGGCCGAGAACATCTTCGAGGGCATCTCGGTCGGCAACGGCGACGGCGTCTTCCGCAGCCCGCGTCACTACCGCTACCTGTGGAACCCGCTCCGCCCCTCCTGGGGGGAGCGCTACACCGACGTGGTCCGGCGGATGAAGGGCGCGATCGACACCGCCCGCGAGGCGGCGCGCGGCCATGAGGCGATCATGGTCAGCCACCAGCTCCCGATCTGGATGATCCGGCTCGCGGCCGAGCGCAGGCGGCTGCCGCACGACCCCCGCCGCCGGCAGTGCGGCCTGGCCAGCCTCACCAGTTTCTCCTTCGAGGGAGACCGGCTGATCAGCGTCGGCTACAGCGAACCCGCGGGCGCGCTCGCCAAGCGCCCCACTGTGCCGGGCGCGTGACCTCGCCGGTAGAGTGACTGCTCTACCGGTTGTAGTACAGGGAGACCCTTCCTCTGATGCGCGCACAATCCTTCGCCGCTGCCGTGCTGCTGCTGACCGTGGCCGGATGCGCCGGTAACCAGGGAACGCAGCCGCAGACCGGGGACACCCGTTTCGTCGCCGGCGACGGCAAGATCACCCTGTTCGAGGCCGCCGACCGCAAGGCCGCCCCCGCCGTCGAGGGGGAGACCCTCGACGGGGGCTCGGTGAACCTGGCCACGCACAAGGGCAAGGTCGTGGTGCTGAACTTCTGGGCCTCCTGGTGCGCGCCCTGCCGGGCCGAGGCCCCGGTGCTCAAGGACATCGCCGCCAAGACCAAGGCCACCGGCGTGGAGTTCCTCGGCATCGACTTCAAGGACCGCAAGGCCGACGCGCTCGCCTTCGAGCGCAGCCAGCAGTCCGGCTATCCCAGCATCTTCGACCAGCCCGGCAAGGTCGCGCTCTCCTTCCAGGGCACGGTCCCCCCGGCGGCGATCCCCTCGACGCTGATCATCGACCGTCAGGGCCGGATCGCCGCCCGGGCGCTCGGCGCGGTCAAATACAACGACCTGCTCAGCGCCGTCACCAAGATCGGCGATGAGAAGTGACCGCGGAGCGGCGGTGGACCCCCGATGGGCGCTGATCTGGTGAACACGGTGGCGAGCGGATCGCTCGCCCTCGCGCTGCCGATCGCGGTGGCGGCCGGCCTGGTCTCCTTCCTGTCGCCCTGCGTGCTGCCGCTGGTGCCCGGCTACCTGTCCTACGTGACCGGGATGAGCGCCGACCCCAAGCGGGGACGCATGGTCGCGGGGATCGCGCTGTTCATCCTCGGCTTCGCCGCGGTGTTCGTGGCGGGCGGGGCGCTCTTCGGCGGGCTCGGCGCGGTGCTGCTCGGCAACGCCGACGTCATCACGCGGGTGCTGGGCGCGCTCACCGTCGTGCTGGGCCTGGCCTTCATGGGGGTCGTCCCGGGCCTGCAGCGCGACTTCCGCATCCACCGGCTCCCGGCCGCCGGCCTCGCCGGGGCGCCGCTGCTCGGCGTGGTGTTCGGCCTCGGCTGGACCCCCTGCATCGGGCCCACCCTCGGGGTCGTGCTCACCCTCGGCCTCACCGAGGGCAGCGCCGGCCGCGGCGCGCTGCTGGCCTTCGCCTACGCCCTCGGTCTCGGCCTGCCGTTCCTGGCGGCCGGGCTGGCCTACCGCAAGGCCCTGCACACCTTCAAGGCGGTCCGCCGCCACTCGCAGCTGATCACCCGGGTGGGCGGGGTCATGCTGGTCGCGGTCGGCCTGCTGCTCGTCACCGGGCTCTGGGGCCAGCTCATCGTGACGATGCAGGGGTGGATCGGCGGATTCGAGCCGGTGATCTGATGGAGGAAGTCGAGCGGACCGCGGCGCAGCGGGCGGCGAGCGCAACAAGTCCCGAGCCAACGAGCAGCCGAGCGAGTGCGAGCGTGAACACGACTCTGACCGAGGACAGACCCGACGTACGGCCGGTGGGGCTCGGCCCCGTGGGGTGGGCGCGCTGGTTCTGGCGCACGCTCACCTCGATGAAGACCGCGCTGATCCTGCTGTTCCTGTTCGCCCTGGCCTCGATCCCCGGGTCGATCTGGCCGCAGCGCGGCGTCTCCGACGCCAAGGTCTCCCAATACTTCACCGACAGCCCGACGCTCGCCGAGTGGCTGGACCGGTTCTGGCTGTTCGACGTGTTCAGGGCGCCGTGGTTCGCGGCGATCTACCTGCTGCTGTTCCTGTCGCTGATCGGCTGCGTGCTCCCGCGCACCACGGCCCACCTGCGCGAGCTGCGCAAGAAGCCGCCCACGCCACCGCGCAACCTGGGCCGGCTGCCCCAGTACGCCTCCTTCGACGGCGACCTGACCGTGGAGGAGGCGGCCGCGCGGCTGCGGGCCAGGCGGTTCCGGGTGACCACGGGCCCCGGCTGGGTCTCGGCCGAGAAGGGCTACCTGCGCGAGACCGGCAACCTCCTCTTCCACGTCGCGCTGCTCGGCCTGCTGGTCGCCGTGGGGGTGGGCGCGCTGTACGGCTACCGCGGCAACGTGCTGGTCGTGGAGGGGGACGGGTTCGCCAACACGGTCGCGGCCTACGACCGCTACATGCCCGGCCAGCAGGTGAACGCCGAGTCGCTGGAGCCGTTCTCCTTCACCGTCGACGACTTCCAGGCCAGCTACATCGCCGCGGGCGAGCGGCGCGGGCAGCCCCTGGACTTCGAGGCCGCGCTCAAGGTCACCGACGCCCCCGGAGCGCCCGAGCGCGACTACGTCCTGAAGGTCAACGAGCCGCTGGAGGTCAACGGCACGCAGACCTACCTGATCGACCACGGCTACGCGCCCACCTTCAAGATCACTGATGGCAAGGGGCAGGTCGCCTTCGACGGCCCGGTCCCGTGCCTGGTCGCCCAGCCGGCCAACTTCACCTCCGAGTGCGTGATCAAGGTGCCGGACGCCCAGCCGGAACAGCTCGGTCTCCTGGTGGCCTTCCGGCCGACCACCGTGCCGATGAACGGCGACTGGGTGTCGGTCTTCCCCGGGGCAGCCAACCCCACGGCCCAGGTCTACGGCGCGTTCGCCGGCGACCTGGGCATGAAGGACGGCCGGCCGCAGTCGGTCTACGAGCTCGACCCGACGAGCCTGAAGAAGATGAAGCCGCTGGTCATGAAGGCCGACCCGCTGGCCGTGGGCAAGAAGCTCGACCTGCCCGGCGGCATGGGCTCCATCGAGTTCACCGGCGTCAAGGAGTGGATCGCCCTCCAGATCGCCTACGACCCGGGCCGGATGCCCGCGTTCGTGGCCTCCGCCCTCGCCGTCGTCGGCCTGGTGCTGTCCCTGACCGTCCGCCGCCGCAGGGTGTGGGTACGGTTGAAGGACGCGCCCACGCCGGCCGGACAGGCGGCGGGCGGGCCGGAGAAGACCGGGGGGCAGGCGGCGCGAGGCCGCGACCATGACCGTGGACACATCGAGGTGGGCGGTCTCACGCGTACCGAAGGCAGCGATTTCAGCGAGGAGTTCGCCGAGATCGTCTCTGTTCTGAACCCAGGAGTTAAGGATGTCCGCTGAGGTCGACGCCGGCCTCGCCCTGTTGAGCGATCAGCTCATCTTGGCGACGGTGCTGCTCTACGTCTTCGCAATGATCGGCTACGCCCTCGATCTCGGCTTCGGCCGTCCCAGGGCCGAGGCCAGGGCCAGGGCGGAGGCCGAACCCGCGCTCGTCACGGTCGGCGGAAGCACGGCCGCCGCCGCCCCGTCCGGTGCCGAGGAGGACCAGGGCCCCGCCGAGAAGGCGCCCGCCGCCTGGACGGTGTGGGCCGGCCCGGTCGCGGTCGGGCTGTCATGGCTCGGCTGGGCGACGAACCTCGGCTCCATCCTCACCCGCGGCCTGGCCGTGGACCGGTGGCCGTGGGGCAACATGTACGAGTTCGTGGTCGCGATGTGCTTCGCGGCGGTGAGCGCGTTCCTGCTCATGAACCTCCGCTACCGGGTCCGTTTCCTCGGCGCGTTCGTCACGGTCGCCGCCGCCCTCGGGCTGGGCTTCGCCGTACGGTATCTGCAGGTGCAGGCCGGTCCGGTGGTGCCCGCGCTCAACTCCTACTGGGTGGCGATCCACGTGTCGGCGGCGATCATCGCCAGCGGGCTGTTCATCATGGCCGGGGTCTCCGGCATCCTCTATCTGGTCAGGAAGGACACCGCGGTCCGCCTGCCGTCGCTGGCGGACCTCGACCGGGTCGCGCACCGGGCCATCGTGATCGCCTTCCCGATCTGGACCTTCGCCGTCATCGCCGGCGCCCTCTGGGCCGACAAGGCCTGGGGCCGCTACTGGGGCTGGGACCCCAAGGAGGTCTGGGCCTTCATCACCTGGATCGCCTACGCCGCCTACCTGCACGCCCGGGCGACCGCCGGCTTCAAGGGCAGGGCCGCCATGATCGTGCAGCTCATCGCCTTCGCCTGCCTGCTGTTCAACCTGGTCGGGGTGAACATCTTCCTCGGCGGCCTGCACTCCTACGCGGAGGTCCCGGGCTGATCGCGGCGCCGCGCGCCGCGGCCGGGTGACCCGGCGGCCGATCCCTCTCCCGAGGGCCGGCCGCCCCGCCCCGGCGGGTCCGGCCTACTCCTCGTCGCGCAGCCGCCGGTCGAGGTCCTTGAGGAAGTCGGGGTCGTCGTCGGGGCCCTTCGGGGCCGCGGGCGGGGCCGGCCTGTCCTTGGGCAGGGGCGTGCGGGGCGCGTGGGGACCGAGGGGACGGCCGAGCAGCAACCAGAACAGGCCGCCCACGGGCGGCAGCAGCGCGATGATGATCACCCACAGGAGTTTGGGCAGGTTTCTGGCCTCCTCGTCCGGCGTGGTGATGGCGTCGAACAAGCAGTAGAGCCAGAAGGCGAGCAGCGCCAGACCGACAAGCAGGGGCATGCCCGAACTGTAAGCCATCCGGAGCCGGGGTGCGGCAAGGCACCTGTTCCGGGTGACTGGCGACGGGTCCACGTCGTACGGTGGGGGCCGATGCCACTTCCCCTGGGGGCGTGATGGCGAATTCGGCGGACAAGGGGCGTCACCGACGGCGCTGGTGGCAGCGGGGCCCGTCCCAGCGCACCGACGGTGCTCTCAAGGAGACGCCGCGTGAGGTCCCGCCGGGGCCCGAGCGTCGGGTGGGCACCGTGACGGCGCCGGTGGTGGACCGCCCGCAATACACCTGGCGGGATTTCGAGCTGGAGGACGAGCGCCCCAGGGCCCAGCCCAACGCCCCGGACGTCCCCGACCTGGGCGACGGCCTGCGGCACTGCGGCAGCCTCGAACGCATCCTGCACCGCCAGTGGGACTCCTGGCAGGGGCCGCCGTCCCCGGAGACCGTGCGGGCGGTGGAGAGCCTCGCCCGGCTGCCGGACGGGCTGAAGGCCAAGCTGGCCGACGGCCTCACGGGCATCTACGTCGGCGAGGGCGGGGTCCCCGACCTGGACGACATGGGCTACCTGCGGGGTGCGCCGCTGCCCTCGGGCCGGGCCACCTGGGACATCTGCGCGGGGGCGTACGGCGATCGCAAGATCGTGGTGGGCGACCGCCCCTCGCCCACCCCCGACGTGATGATGCACGAGGTCGGGCACGCCCTGGACGACGTGGACGCGCCCCACGGGGAGTGGGTCTCCGACTCCCCGGAGTTCGCCGCCCTCTACGCCCAGTGCGTCCCGGCGCTGGCCTCCGGCTTCCACCTGCAGCCGGGGGACCTGGGGCGCAAGGAGTTCTTCGCCGACGCCTTCGCCGCCATCGCCTCCCGGCAGCGCCCCGCGCTGGTGGACATGCTCGGCGGGGACACGCGGATGGCGCTCAATGTCATGTTGTTCTTCAACCGGCGTTACGGAATCTAGGTGATCTGGGATGTACGTCATCCGGCTCGCTGACGGCACGCTGCGGGTGCCGCAGAGCCTGTCCAGCGATGACGGGCGTCTGATCGGCAACGCGTACGTGGAGCTCTCACCGGGGGATCCGGACTACGACCGCTGGCTGCCCGAGGCGCTCACCGAGGAGGAGTCGGCGCGGCGGCGGCTGCGCTGGCTTGAGGAGAACGACGAGCTGGAGCGGGAGTTCCTGGCCTTCAAGGCCGAGCAGGAAAGTTAGCGCCTGAGGGCGCTGCGGGTCGGTCACGGGGGAGGTCACCGGCCGCGACGCCGGACGTGACGGTCTGTACGGCGCGATGGTCTGTACGGTGTGACGGTCCGGACGGTTACGACTCCACGGTGACCCTGCGGCTTCCGGGTAAGGCGCGCAGGATCACCGATGGTGTGACGTCATAAGTCGTCAGACGCGCGGGGACTCGCCTGCCGGCCGTTCGGCCGTCAGTACGTCCTCTCCGCGCAGAAGGGCGTGCACTTCCGACTCGCGGAAACGCCGGTGCCCTCCGGGGGTACGGATGCTGCTGATGCGGCCTGCCGCGGCCCAGCGTGTAACCGTCTTTGGGTCGACCCGGAAGAGGGCGGCAACCTCTCCAGGCGTCAGCAGACGCTCGCTGCTACTCTCCACAATCTCTCCCCCTCGCATCCCGCTTCCTGCCAGCGGGCGGACAGGTAACCAGTGTGCCGAGCGAAGCCTGATTTATCCGTGCTTTTCAACAAAGATCACGGGTTGTTATCGACTGACTGCCCGATTGTTATATGATAGAGCCTCTTTGGGACTCTCGTGGTTGTTTCTTTACGAAACTGATCTGATGGGCACACTAGCAGCGCTCGTGCTCGGTGCGAAGGGCGTCCGCGCCGTCTTCACGTCAGCGCTCATGCGGGCAGAGTGACGTAACCTCGACGCTGTGCATCCTGTCTTCGTTTACACCGCGTCCCGGCTGGGGCTGCTGGCCGTGACCCTCGGTGTGCTCTATCTCCTCGGCCTGCGCCAGCCATTGATCCTCCTGGTCGCCGCATTCCTGGTCAGTGGTGTGGCCAGTTACGTTCTGCTGTCAAAGCAGCGCGACGCGGTGAGCGAGCGAATCGCCAAGAATCGGGAGTGATCACGGCAGCGGGAACATGCCGACTCGGGCATGGTACTCGCGACCAAGCCGCGTTGTGTCGCTACCAACGAGTAGCCCACCCCGGTGGGCGAGGAATGCCTTGACGCCGATTCCGCGCTCCCTTGTCGGATTCCACTCCAGGGCCTTGCCGGTCCGCGGGTGGATCGCCCCGACGCCCGGCCGTTCCACCGCCCCCGGGCCGGCCGAGTCGCGGCCGAGCGGATTGTCCAGCCAGCGCTGGTGGCCGCCCACGTAGACGGCCGCCCCGGTGACCGCCACCGAGTAGAGCGAGTCGCCGCCGGTGTGGTTGACCCAGGTCGGCCGCACCTCGCCCCGCGCGTAGGTCTCGAACCGCGCGGCGGTGTCGCACGGCTTGCCCCGCCCGGCCGGGCCGCCGGTCGTGACGACCGCGAAGTAGCTGCCGTCGGGGGCGAAGTCCAGGCCCCGCACGTAACTGGGGAAGACCTCCAGGCACTTGGCGGCGTAGGCGTCGGTCCGCCAGTCGGCGACCTTCGCGGGCAGCGCGCCGACGTCGATCAGGCCGAGCTGGGGCCGCGACAGCCCGTCGAGGGTGGTGAAGTTGCCGTCGACGGCCAGGCGGTCCCGGCTGAGGGACATCGCCTGCACCCTGGTCCGGCCGCCCAGGGGCGCGCCGGGCCGGACGGCGAAGCCTGGGTCCACGGCGCCGGTGGCGGCCTCCAGCCGGGCGACGGCCGTGCGGAAGACGCGGCCCACGCCGGTGAAGTCGCCCCCCACGTAGAGGTGGGAGCCGCTCCGGGCCAGGCTGGTGACCGTGCCTCCGTAGACCTGGGCGCCGAAGCCGGGCACCGGCGAGCCGTCGGACAGCCGCAGGAGGGCCAGGCCCCGGGTCCTCGCCTCGCCGGTCACCGTGAACTCGCCGCCGGCGTAGACGGTGCCGCCGGTGCCCGCGGCGAGGGCGTTGACCGGCCGGTCGAGGTAGGGCGCGAAATCGGGCAGGATCCGCCCGGTGGCCAGGTCGTAGGCGAAGATGTTGTCGCGTTCCAGGACCGTCGCGTCACCGGCGTCGCGGACCTGGCTGAACCAGCCGCCGACCACGACCGTGCCCCCCACCAGGGCGATGGCGTTGACGATGCCGTCGAGCACGTGCGGGGTGGTGTCCACCGGATCGGCCGATACGACCTTGCTGTGCTTGGTGGTGCCGGCTGCGGCGACCCCTGCGGGGAGCAGCATCAGGGCCGCGGCCAGCACGGAAGCGGTTCTGGCAAACATTCGGCAATTTCTAGCAGACTCTCGGTAATCGAGTAGCTACTTTCCGTGGATTGTCCGGTCGGGCCTAGGCTTGTCCCTATGACGCGCGCTTCGCTGGACAAACAACCGCATGAGGTCGCCGCGATGTTCGATCGCACGGCCCGGCGCTACGACCTGGTCAATGACGTGATCTCCCTCGGGCAGGTGCGGCTGTGGCGCAAGGCGGCCGCGGCGGCCGTCGACGCGGGCCCCGGCGAGCTCGTCCTCGACCTGGGCGCGGGCACCGGCACCTCCACCGACGCGTTCACCGCGCTGGGCGCCCGCGCGATCGCCTCGGACTTCTCGCTCGGCATGCTGCGCACCGGCGTGCGGCGGCGGGGCGGCTCCGGCCTCTCCGGCGGCGGGGTGCGCGGCGTCACCTTCGTCGCCGGTGACGCGCTGCGGCTGCCCTTCGCCGACGACACCTTCGACGCGGTGACGATCTCGACCGCGCTGCGCAACGTCCACGACACCGGCCAGGCGCTGCGCGAGATGCTCCGGGTGGCCAAGCCGGGGGCCCGGCTGGTGATCCTTGAGTTCTCCCACCCGACGAACAAGTCTTTCGACCTCGTCTACTGCCAATACCTCATGAAGCTGATGCCGCAGGCCGCCAAGTTGGTCGGCTCCAACGACGATTCATACGAGTATCTGGCGGAGTCGATCAGGGAGTGGCCGGACCAGGCGGCACTGGCGAAGATCATCCAGGCTGCGGGCTGGGAGCGGGTCGCCTGGCGTAACCTCACCATGGGCATCGTGGCGCTTCATCGTGCGTATAAGCCCGCTTAGAAGATTCGCCGGCGATAGCCGCACCCGACTGACACTCCGCCTCGTAAAGGGGTTAGACTTCGGGCCGACAAGTTTGTGAAGACCTTCACAAAGGAACGAAAGGCCCCTCACCCCGAGGCCGTCAAAGCTTGTAGGACAGGACAGGTCCCGTGACCGTGCCAGCCGCCACACAGCGGAATGTCGCTGAGGCTGACGCCGACGTAATCGTCGTCGGCGCCGGGCCCGCCGGTTCGACAACCGCATTCCATCTCGCACAGGCCGGACTCGACGTCCTGTTGCTCGAGAAGACCACATTCCCCCGCGAGAAGGTCTGCGGCGACGGGCTGACGCCCCGAGCGGTCAAGCAGCTCATCGCCATGGGGATCGACATCGACGCTCCCGGCTGGGTCAGGAACAAGGGCCTGCGCGTGGTCGGCGGCGGGCTGCGCTTCGAGCTCGACTGGCCGGAGCTGTCCAGCTACCCCGACTTCGGGCTGGTCCGCACCCGGCAGGACTTCGACGAGATCCTCGCCGCCAACGCGGTGCGCAGCGGCGTCCGCCTGCTGCAGGGGGTCAACGTCACCGCCCCGATCCTCGACGACCGCAGCGGCCACATCGTGGGCGTGGTCGCCAAGAAGGACGGCGAGGAGGTCTCCTACAGGTCGCGCCTGGTGGTGGCCGCCGACGGCAACTCCACCCGGATCTCCCTGGCGATGGGGCTGCACAAGCGCGAGGACCGCCCGATGGGCGTCGCCGTACGGACCTACTTCGAGAGTCCGCGCCACGACGACGACTACCTGGAGACCTGGCTGGAGCTGTGGGACGGCGACACCCTGCTGCCCGGCTACGGCTGGATCTTCGGCGTCGGCGACGGCACCTCCAACGTGGGCCTCGGCCTGCTCAACACCTCCGAGTCCTTCAAGGGCATGGACTACCGCGACCTGCTCAGGCGCTGGGTCAAGAACATGCCCCCGGAGTGGGGCTACACCGAGGAGAACATGACCACCCCCATCAGGGGGGCGGCGCTGCCGATGGCCTTCAACCGCCAGCCGCACTACACGCGGGGCCTGGTGCTGGTCGGCGACGCGGGCGGGATGATCAACCCGTTCAACGGGGAGGGCATCGCCTACGCGATGGAGACCGGCCAGATCGCGGCCGAGACCATCGTCCAGGCGCTGGCCCGGACGACCCCCGCCCAGAGGGAGCGCGTGCTGCGCGCCTATCCCCAGACGCTGAAGGACGCCTACGGCGGCTACTTCACCCTGGGCAGGGGCTTCGTGGAGCTCATCGGGCGCCGCGGCGTGATGGACTTCTTCACCCGTCACGCGCTGCCCCACCCCCACCTGATGCGGTTCGCGCTCAAGCTCCTTGCTAATCTCACCGACCGGCGAGGCGACGCGTCAGACCGCATCATCAACGCTCTGTCGAAGGCCGCGCCGTCGGCATGACCACACCAGCCGCCTCCCCACGTGGAACCAGAGCGATGATCCCCCTGCATAAACTTGCAAAACAAAACAACGTGATGAGCTGCGCGCCGGCGCGCGTGGAGATGGGAGAGGAGGCGTAGCGATGGAGCTGTATGCACCCATCCTGGTGCTCGCCGTTCTCGCGGCGGGATTCGCGGTCTTCTCGGTGACGATCGCGCCCTTCACCGGTCCCAGGCGCTGGAACCGCGCGAAACTCGACGCCTACGAATGCGGCATCGAGCCGACGCCCCAGCCGGTCGGAGGTGGTCGCTTCCCGCTGAAGTACATGATCACCGCGATGCTCTTCATCGTGTTCGACATCGAGATCATCTTCCTCTACCCGTGGGCGGTCGCGTTCGACCAGCTCGGGATGTTCGGGTTGGTCGAGATGGTGCTGTTCATCGTCACCGTGCTCGTGGCCTACGCGTATGTGTGGCGCCGCAAGGGTCTGGACTGGGACTAGATATGGGTCTTGAAGAGAAACTTCCGAGCGGGTTCATGCTCAGCACGGTCGAGCAGGTGGCTGGCTGGGCGCGCAAGAACTCCGTGTGGCCGGCGACCTTCGGTCTCGCCTGCTGCGCCATCGAGCTGATGTCCACCGGCGGTCCCAAGCACGACCTGGCGCGCTTCGGCATGGAGCGCGCTTCGGCGTCTCCGCGGCAGGCCGACCTGATGATCGTGGCGGGCCGGCTGTCGCAGAAGATGGCCCCGGTGCTCCGCCAGATCTACGACCAGATGGCCGAGCCCAAGTGGGTCATCGCCATGGGCGTGTGCGCCTCCAGCGGCGGCATGTTCAACAACTACGCCATCGTGCAGGGCGTGGACCACGTCGTCCCCGTCGACATCTACCTGCCGGGCTGCCCGCCGCGGCCCGAGATGCTCATCGACGCGATCGTGAAGCTGCACGACAAGATCCAGAACATGAAGTTCGGCGCGCACCGCGCCAAGCAGATCGACGAGCTCGAACTGCAGGCGCTGCGGACGCTGCCGCTGATCGACCAGGGGACCGCCAAATGAGCCGGAGCGGACCCGGCGCGGTGCGCGCGGTGAATGAGGAGTTGGTGAGCGACCGATGAGCACGGACAATCTCCCCGAGATCCCGGAGGAGCCGATCGCCCATCTGGGCATGTTCGGCGCCTCGGGCTCCGGTGACACCTCCGGCTACGGCGGCCTGGTCGTACGGCGCAAGCCCCAGCTGTCCACTCCCCGCCCCTACGGCGGCTACTTCGACACCGTCGCCGACGAGCTGGAGCGCGCGCTGGGCGGCGACCTCGGCGACGCGATCGAGCGCGTGGTCGTCGACCGCGACGAGCTGACCTTCCACGTCAAGCGCGAGCGCCTGCTGGAGGTCGCCAGGCTCCTGCGCGACGACCCCGCCCTCCGCTTCGAGCTCTCGCTCGGCGTCTCCGGCGTGCACTACCCCCACATGGAGGGGGAGGAGCTGCGCGCGGTGATCCACCTGTGCTCGATCACGCACAACCGCCGCCTGCGCCTCGAGGTGTCCTGCCCCGACGCCGACCCGCACATCCCCTCCACGGTCTCGGTCTACCCGACCCACGACTGGCACGAGCGGGAGACCTGGGACTTCTTCGGGATCGTCTTCGACGGCCACCCGGCGCTGACCCGCATCATGATGCCCGACGACTGGGACGGTCATCCCCAGCGCAAGGACTACCCGCTGGGCGGCATCCCGGTCGAATACCGCGGCGCCCAGGTTCCCGCGCCGGACCAGAGGAGGTCCTACAAGTGAGCGCCCCCTACGAGGAGGCCACCGAGGGCAAGGTCTACACCGTCTCCGGCAACGACTGGACGGAGCTGGTCGAGACCCTCACCGGCCAGCAGGACGAGCAGCTCGTCATCAACATGGGCCCGCAGCACCCGTCCACGCACGGCGTGCTCCGCCTGGTCCTGAACCTGGACGGCGAGACGGTCACCGAGGCCCGCACGGTCATCGGTTACCTGCACACCGGCATCGAGAAGAACATCGAGTTCCGGACGTGGACCCAGGGGACCACGTTCGTCACCCGGATGGACTACCTCGCGCCGATCTTCAACGAGACCGCCTACTGCCTGGGCGTCGAGAAGCTGCTCGGCATCACCGACCGGATCCCCGAGCGGGCCCAGGCCATCCGCGTGATGATGATGGAGCTCACCCGCATCTCCTCGCACATGGTCGCCATCGGCACCTTCGGCATGGAGCTGGGCGCGACCACGCCGTTCCTCTTCGGCTCCCGCGAGCGCGAGATGGTGCTCGACGTGATGGAATACATCACCGGCCTGCGGATGAACATGGCCTACGTCCGGCCCGGCGGCGTCTCCGTCGACCTCCCGGCCGGCGCCGTGGACAAGGTCGGCGAGCTGCTGAAGGTCATGCCGGGGCGCATCAAGGACATGCGCAAGATGCTCGACGCGAACCCGGTCTACCTGGCCCGCACCAAGGACGTCGCCTACCTCGACCTCACCGGCTGCATGGCGCTGGGCGTCACCGGCCCGATGCTGCGGGCCGCGGGCCTGCCGTGGGACCTGCGCAAGTCGCAGCCCTACTGCGGCTACGAGACCTACGAGTTCGACGTCCCGACCGAGAAGACCGCCGACGTCTACGGCCGTTACCTGGTCCGGGTGGCCGAGATGGAGGAGTCGCTCAAGATCATCGAGCAGGCTCTGGACCGGCTGTCCGGCCCGCTCAAGGGCGGTCGCGTGATGGTCGACGACAAGAAGATCGGCTGGCCCGCGCAGCTCGCGCTCGGCCCCGACGGTCTCGGCAACTCGCCCGACCACATCGCGCACATCATGAGCGGCTCGATGGAGGCGCTGATCCACCACTTCAAGCTGGTGACCGAGGGCTTCCGGGTCCCGGCGGGGCAGGCGTACGCCTCGGTGGAGTCGCCCCGCGGCGAGCTCGGCGCCCACGTGGTCAGCGACGGCGGCACCCGGCCCTACCGTGTGCACTTCCGCGACCCGTCCTTCACGAACCTGCAGGCCATGCCGGCCACGTGCGAGGGCGGCATGGTCGCCGACGTCATCTCGGCAGTGGCCTCGATCGACCCCGTCATGGGAGGTGTGGACCGGTGACGTATACGCCGGAAGTCCGCGAGCGTCTGGAACGGGACGCCAAGGAGATCATCGGCCGTTACCCCAAGACCAGGTCGGCCCTGCTGCCCCTGCTGCACCTGGTGCAGTCGGAGGACGGCTACGTCTCCGACGCCGGTCAGGAGTTCTGCGCGGAGATGCTCGGCCTGAGCAAGGCCGAGGTCGTGGGCGTGTCCACCTTCTACACGATGTACAAGCGCAAGCCGATGGGCGACTATCACGTCGGCGTGTGCATCAACACGCTGTGCGCGGTCATGGGCGGCGACCAGATCTGGGACGAGCTGTCCGAGCACGTCGGCGTCGGCCACGACGAGGCGACCCCGGACGGCAAGGTCTCGCTGGAGCGGCTGGAGTGCAACGCCGCCTGCGACTTCGCCCCGGTGATGATGGTCAACTGGGAGTTCTTCGACAACCAGACCCCTGACTCGGCCAAGCAGCTCGTCGACGACCTGAAGGACGGCAAGGAGGTCTCGCCGACCCGCGGCCCCAAGAAGCTGTGCACCTTCAAGGAGGCCTCGCGCGTGCTGTCGGGCCTGCCCGACGGCCTGGCCGGCGACGGCCCCTCGGCGAGCGGCCCCTCCCTTGAGGGACTCAAGATCGCCAAGGCCAACGGATGGAAGGCCCCCGAGGCACCATGACGACTCTCACCCCGGTCCTCACCGCGAACTGGGACCAGCCCAACTCCTTCACCCTGGAGGGCTACGGCGACTACTCGGCGGCCAGGAAGGCGCTGAGCATGGACCCCGACGCCGTCATCCAGGCCGTCAAGGACTCCGGTCTGCGCGGCCGCGGCGGTGCGGGCTTCCCCACCGGCATGAAGTGGGGCTTCATCCCCCAGGGCGACGGCAAGCCGCACTATCTGGTGGTCAACGCCGACGAGTCCGAGCCGGGCACCTGCAAGGACATCCCGCTGATGATGGCCAACCCGCACTCGCTGGTCGAGGGCGTCATCATCACCTCCTACGCGATCCGCGCCAACCACGCCTTCATCTACGTGCGCGGCGAGGTGCTGCACGTCATCCGCCGCCTGCAGGCGGCCGTGGCCGAGGCCTACGACAAGGGCCTGCTCGGCAAGGACCTCTTCGGCTCCGGCTTCGACCTGGAGCTCGTGGTCCACAGCGGAGCCGGCGCCTACATCTGTGGCGAGGAGACGGCGCTGCTCGACTCGCTGGAGGGCTATCGCGGCCAACCTCGGCTCAAGCCCCCCTTCCCGGCCGTGGCGGGCCTCTACGCCTCGCCTACTGTCGTGAACAACGTGGAGTCGGTGGCCAGTGTTCCCTCGATCATCTCCAACGGGGCCGAATGGTTCGCGGGGATGGGCACCGAGAAGTCCAAGGGCTTCGGAATCTTCTCGCTGAGCGGCCACGTCACCCGTCCCGGCCAGTACGAGGCCCCGCTCGGCATCACGCTGCGCGAGCTGCTCGACATGGCGGGCGGTATCCGCGAGGGGCACCGGATCAAGTTCTGGACCCCCGGCGGGTCGAGCACCCCGATCTTCACCGACGAGCACCTGGACGTCCCGCTCGACTTCGAGTCGGTCGGCGCCAAGGGGTCCATGCTCGGCACCCGGGCCCTGCAGATCTTCGACGAGACCACCTGCGTGGTCCGCGCCGTGCTGCGCTGGACCGAGTTCTACGCGCACGAGTCCTGCGGCAAGTGCACTCCCTGCCGGGAGGGCACCTACTGGCTCAAGCAGGTGCTCAAGCGGCTGGAGAAGGGTCAGGGCACCGAAGAGGACCTGACCACGATCACCGACATCGCCGACAACATCCTGGGCCGCTCCTTCTGCGCCCTGGGCGACGGTGCGACCAGCCCCATCCACTCGTCGGTGAAGTACTTCCGCGACGAATACCTCAAGCACTTCGAGATCGGCGGCTGCCCGTTCGATCACGCTCCGTCCACGGTCTGGGGTGCCAAGTGAGCGGGCGGATCGCGGCAACCAGCAAGCACAGCACCGTTTCGGTCATGGGGCCGACGGAGGAGGCGCCATGACCGTCGAAGCGACGACCCCGGCCCAGGCGCCGGTAGACCTGGTGACCGTCACGATCGACGGTTTCCAGGTGAGCGTCCCCAAGGGCACGATGATCATCCGGGCGGCGGAGCTGCTCGGCATCCAGATCCCCCGCTTCTGCGACCACCCGCTCCTGGAGCCGGCGGCCAACTGCCGTCAGTGCCTGGTGGACATCCCGGACGCGGGCAACGGCCGCGGCTTCCCCAAGCCGCAGCCCTCCTGCGCCATCGAGGTCGCCCCGGGCATGGTCATCCAGACCCAGCTCACCTCCCCGGTCGCGGAGAAGGCCCAGCGCGGCGTCATGGAGCTGCTGCTCCTGAACCACCCGCTCGACTGCCCGGTCTGCGACAAGGGCGGCGAGTGCCCGCTGCAGAACCAGGCCATGTCCAACGGCCAGGGCGAGAGCCGTTTCGAGGAGAAGAAGCGCACCTTCGACAAGCCGGTCGCGCTCTCCACCGAGGTGCTGCTCGACCGCGAGCGCTGCGTCCAGTGCGCCCGCTGCATCCGCTTCTCCGACGAGATCGCCGGTGACCCGCTCATCGACTTCTTCGAGCGCGGGGCCAAGGAGCAGGTCGGCGCCGCCGACGGCGAGCCGTTCGAGTCCTACTTCTCGGGCAACACCATCCAGATCTGCCCCGTGGGCGCGCTGACCGGCGCCGCCTACCGGTTCCAGGCCCGCCCGTTCGACCTGGTCTCCACGCCCAGCGCGTGCGAGCACTGCGCCAGCGGCTGCTCGCTCCGGACCGACCACCGCCGGGGCAAGGTCACCCGCCGGCTGGCCGGGGACGACCCGGAGGTCAACGAGGAGTGGAACTGCGACAAGGGCCGCTGGGCCTTCACCTACGCGACCCAGCCCGACCGGCTGAAGACCCCCCTCGTCCGTGACGAGGAGGGCCGCCTCGTGCCGGCCTCCTGGCCCGAGGCGCTCGCCGCCGCGGCCCGGGGCCTGTCGGCGGCCCGCGGCAGCGCGGGCGTGCTCGTCGGCGGTCGCGTCACCGTCGAGGAGGCCTACGGCTACGCCAAGTTCGCCCGGATCGCGCTCGGCAGCAACGACGTCGACTTCCGCTCCCGGCCCCACTCCGCGGAGGAGGCGCAGTTCCTCGCGCACGCCGTCGCGGGCAAGGGCATCGAGATCCGCTACCGAGACCTGGAGAAGGCCCCGGCCGTGCTCCTGGTGGGCTTCGAGCCCGAGGACGAGTCGCCGATCGTCTTCCTGCGCCTGCGCAAGGCGTGGCGGAAGAAGGGCCTGAAGGTCTTCTCGATCGCGCCGTTCGCCGGTGAGGGCCTGGCCAAGATGGGCGGCACGCTGGTCCGCGCGCTGCCCGGCGCCGAGGCCGCCGCCGTCGAGGACCTGATCTCCGGGACCTCGCCGGTCGCCGAGGCGGTCAGGCAGCCGGGCGCGGTCATCCTCGCCGGTGAGCGCCTGGCCACCACACCGGGCGCCCTGTCGGCGCTGGTACGGCTGGCCGAGTCCACCGGCGCCCGCCTGGGCTGGGTCCCGCGCCGCGCCGGTGAGCGCGGTGCGATCGAGGCCGGAGCGCTGCCGAACCTGCTGCCCATCGGCCGCCCGGCCGACGACGAGACCGCCCGCGCCGAAGTGGCCAGGGCGTGGAACGTCGCCTCCCTCCCCGAGACCCCGGGCCGCGACACCTCCGCCATCCTGGCGGCGGCGCTGAACGGGGAGCTCGACGCCCTCGTCGTCGCCGGTGTCGACCCCTACGACCTGGCCGACCCCGAGGCCGCCCTGGCGGCCCTGGAGAACACGCCGTTCATCGTGAGCCTGGAGCAGCGCGCCAGCGCGGTCACCGACCGCGCCGACGTGGTGCTGCCGGTCGCCACGGTGAGCGAGAAGTCCGGCACGTTCGTCAACTGGGAGGGGCGCGGCCGCACCTTCGAGGAGGCGCTCCCGGTCCCCGGGATCATGAGCGACCTGCGGGCCGTCTCCGCGATCGCCGACCACATGGACGTGCACCTCGG
>NZ_JBSFPS010000016.1:0-62667 GCF_053588315.1 Streptosporangium sp. NPDC003464
GGCAGGACGGCCGCGCTCCTGACACGACGGCTATCGCCTGACGCCCGCCGCCAGCTCGGCGCCCAGCTCGCGGACCGACGCCAGACCGGAGGCCTCGTCGGGGGCGTCCAGGAGGCGGCGGATGAACGCCGATCCCACGATGACGCCGTCGGCGTAGCCGGCCACCTCGGCGGCCTGCTTGCCGGTGCCGACGCCCAGTCCGACGCAGACCGGCAGGTCGGTCTGGAGGCGGGTCCGCTCGACCAGCCCGTGGGCGGCCTCGCCGACCGACTCGCGGGCGCCGGTGACGCCCATCAGCGAGGCGGCGTAGACGAAGCCGGTGCAGCAGTCGACGACGGCCTTGATGCGGCTCTCGGGGGAGCTCGGCGCGACCAGGAAGACGGTGTCGATCCCGGCGCCGGCGCTGGCGGCGCGCCAGGGCTCGGACTCCTCCGGGGTCAGGTCGGGCGTGATGGTGCCCACCCCGCCCGCGGAGGCCAGGTCACGGGCGAACCGGTCGGCGCCGTAGCGGTCGATCGGGTTCCAGTAGGTCATGACCAGCGTGGCCGCGCCCGTCCTGGCCACGCCCTCGACGGTGCGCAGGACGTCGGCGATGCGGGTGCCGTTGGTCAGCGACCGGTGCACGGCGTCCTGGATCGTCGGGCCGTCCATGAGCGGATCGGAGTAGGGCAAGCCGATCTCGATCACGTCGCAGCCCGCCTCCACCATGGCGGCCGCGGCCGCGATCGCGCCGTCCTTCGTGGGGAACCCGGCGGGAAGGTATCCGATGAGAGCGGCGCGATCGTCCGCCTTCGCCTTGGCGAACACCGTCTGAAGAGTCGTCATGGTTGTTCCGTTGCGGTTCGTGGCCTCCGTCCCCCCCGGCGCGCCGGAGGGGAAGCAAGTCGGTCGTCAGAGGTTGAAGTACTTCATGGCGGTGCCCATGTCCTTGTCGCCACGGCCCGAGAGGTTGACCAGGATGGTCGCCTCGGGGCCCAGCTCGCGGCCGAGCTTGAGGGCTCCGGCGAGCGCGTGGGAGGACTCGATCGCCGGGATGATGCCCTCGGTGCGGGCCAGCAGCGCGAAGGCGTCCATCGCCTCGGCGTCGGTGATGCCGTGGTAGGTGGCCCGGCCGGTGTCCTTCAGCCAGGCGTGCTCGGGGCCGACGCCCGGATAGTCGAGGCCCGCGGAGATCGAGTGCGACTCGATCGTCTGGCCCTCCTCGTCCTGCAGGACGTAGGTGCGCGCGCCGTGCAGGACCCCGATGGAGCCCTCGGTGAGCGTCAGGGCGTGCTCGCCGGTCTCCAGGCCCCGGCCGGCGGCCTCGTAGCCGTGGAGCCGGACGTCCTCGTCGTCGAGGAAGGCGTGGAAGATGCCGATCGCGTTGGAACCGCCGCCGACCGCGGCGGCGACGGCGTCCGGCAGCCTGCCGGTGAGCTCCAGCATCTGCCTGCGCGCCTCGACGCCGATGATGCGGGCGAAGTCGCGGACGATCTCCGGGAACGGGTGCGGGCCGGCGATCGTGCCGAACAGGTAGTGGGTGCGGTCGACGTTGGCGACCCAGTCGCGGAAGGCCTCGTTGATGGCGTCCTTGAGGGTCTGGCTGCCGTTGGTGACCGGGACGACGGTGGCGCCGAGCAGCTTCATGCGGGCGACGTTGAGCGCCTGGCGCTCGCAGTCGACGGCCCCCATGTAGATGACGCACTCCAGGCCGAGCAGGGCCGCGGCGGTGGCGGTGGCCACGCCGTGCTGGCCCGCGCCGGTCTCGGCGATCACCCTCGTCTTGCCCAGGCGCCTGGTGAGCAGGGCCTGGCCGAGCACATTGTTGATCTTGTGGGCGCCGGTGTGGGTCAGGTCCTCGCGCTTGAGGATGATCCGGGCGCCGCCCGCCTGCTCGGCGAACCGGGGCACCTCGGTGAGCGTGGTCGGCCGCCCGGCGTAGGTGCGCAGCAGGTGGTCGAACTCGCGCAGGAACGCGACGTCGTTCTTGGCCTTCTCGTATTCGGCGGCCACCTCGTCCAGCGCCGGGATGAGCGCCTCGGGCACGTAACGCCCGCCGAACACGCCGAACTTGCCGTGGACGTCCGGGTCGTCGCCGCGGGTGCCGTTGCCGGCCAGGTCGGCCCGGGTGAGGAGGATTCCGTCTGTCGCTGTCACTGCTTACTGCCCCTCAGGTCGAGATGCGGGGTGGGCGCCGGCGGTGACCAGGTCGACCACTGCGGCCCGCGGGTCCTTGCCGGTGACGAGGCTCTCCCCGACCAGGACGGCGTCGGCGCCGGCCCTGGCGTAGGCGAGCAGGTCGTGCGGGCCGCGCACGCCCGACTCGGCGATCTTGATGACGCCGTCGGGGATCTTCGGGGCCAGCTTCGCGAACACCTCGCGGTCCACCTCAAGGGTCTTGAGGTTGCGCGCGTTGATGCCGATGATCTTCGCTCCGGCGGCGAGCGCCCGCTCGAGCTCCTCCTCGGTGTGCACCTCGACCAGCGGGGCCAGCCCGATCGACTCGGCCCGCTCGATGAGCGAGACCAGCGCGTTCTGCTCCAGCGCGGCCACGATCAGCAGCACCAGGTCGGCACCGTAGGCCCGGGCCTCCCAGAGCTGGTAGGAGGTGACGACGAAGTCCTTGCGCAGCACCGGGATGTCGACCACGGCGCGCACGGCCGCCAGGTCGTCGAGGCTGCCGCCGAAGCGGCGCCGCTCGGTCAGCACGCTGATGACGTGGGCGCCGCCCGACTCGTAGTCGCCGGCGAGCGCGGCGGGGTCGGCGATCGCGGCCAGCGCGCCCTTGGACGGGCTGGAACGCTTCACCTCGGCGATGACCGCCACCTGGTCGCCGCCCAGCGCCGCGTAGGCGTCACGGGGGGCGGGCGCCCGCCCGGCCCGCTCCTTGAGCTCGGCCAGCGACACCGCCTCCTGCCGCTCGGCCAGATCGGCGCGGACCCCTTCGAGGATTTCCTCCAGCACGCTCACTTGCCCTCCTCGCGAAACTCGGAGGTCAAGTTCGCGAACGCTGCCGTATCCCTGGTCCGCTCGCTCCACTCGCTCACGAGTAAGGCCCCTCCCGATCGATTGCTTGTCCCAGCCGATGCTATCGGCCTCGCCGAGGTCACCCCGCCACCGGGTGACGGCTAAAGGTGACTATGGGGCCAAGAATTCCCCAAAGGGCATATTTCGCACTATCCAAAAAACGATCATTAAAGCAAGAAATGCCCATACATAGACAGGACGTATGGATATCCCATCAGATGGCGCACCGCGCCAGGAACGCAGCGCCCAGCGTCCCCACAGGAAGGCCAGGACCGGGATCAGGGCCACGACGAGGGGATTGAGCCCCAGGGCCGTGGCAGGGTCGCCGTGGGCGAGCGCGTGGACGGCCCGCAGACCGCCGCAGCCCGGGCAGTAAAGTCCGGTGAGCACGAGGAACGGGCACGCGGGATAATGTCCCGGCTCGTTCGGGTCCACCGCGCGCACGTAGCCGAGCGCGGCCCCGGCGGCCAGCGCGGCGCCGAGCGGGGCCAGCACGGCCCGCGCCCGCCTCCCCCGCACACCCGCGGCCCTTCCCGTCAGCATCGGCCCGCCCGCACCTCTCCCACCGGTGACCGTCTTCACCGGCCACGATACTCAAAGCGGGCGCGGAATCCCGTCAGTAACCCGACAGCGAGGCGGAACCGGCCAGGACCCCGATCGCGACCAGCCAGATCACCAGCACGACCAGCCAGCACGCGACACCGAAGTAGGACAGGACCAGGCCGGCGATGCCCATCCCCCGGCCCTCCTCGCCCGTCCGCTTGATCTGGCCCAGCGAGATGTGGCCGAGCACGATGCCGACGATCGAGGTGACGCCGCAGCTGAACAGCCCGACGATGCCCAGGATCAGCGCGGCGATGGCCATGCCGTTGTTGCCGCGGGGCGGCTGCGCACCGTAGCCGTAGGGGTCGTAACCGCCGCCGGGGGGCGGCCCGTACCCGCCCGGGGAGCCGTACCCGCCACCCGGCGGCGGCCCGTAACCACCGGACTGATTGTCGTAGCTCATGGATGACTCCCCTTTGTGCGAGTTGCGGCGAAATCCTAGCGAAACCCGCGTCTCCCACGAGGGACAGCGCCTGCTCCGTGGGCAATTTGTGACCGGGTGGCCAGGTGACACGGACGGCGCCGCCGATCACCGCCGCGACCCCGGCGGTCAGCGCTCCCCGTCGTCCCGGCCCGCCGCCGGGTTCTCCTCCCACCCGGCCTCCCGCCTGGTCTCCCGGTCGATCTCCCGCCCGGCCGCCGGACCGTCGTCCGGCCCGACCGTCGGATCGGCGCCGAGATCGATCGCGTCCCACAGCGCCCGCTCGCTCGGGGCGCCGCCGGCGGCGGCCGCGCCGCCGGGGCCCGACCCGTGACGGTCGTAGCGGTCGGACATGCCGGGCCAGCCGGCGCCCTTGAGGACGGCCACGATCCCCGCGCCCACCAGCAGCAGCCCGCCCGCGCCGGCGGCCAGCGGCCAGGCGACGGCCGGGGCGAGGTCCAGGTCACCGGTCCGGGCCATCGGGATCTGCTGGGCCGCGACCTCCAGCGCCGCGCCGGCGCGGCTGCCCTGCCAGGCCCAGACGACCGCGCCCACGCCGCAGAGCGCCATCGCCACCCCGACGGCCCTGCGCCACACCCCGCGGGTGGCGAGCACGGCGACCACCGCGGCGAGCGCCGCCCAGGCCGCCGGGCCGAGCGCGGGCGCCAGCTCCGCGGCGGAGACCGCCACCTTGCGCGCGCCGTACGTCGCGGTGAACCAGTCGCGGCCGGCCGCCAGCAGCACGAGGGCGGTGCCCGCCACGCAGACGGCCACCCAGGTCCACAGCGCCCGCCCGGCCGTCACTCCGCCTCCACCGCCAGCTCGCCAGCGTCGAAGCAGGTCCGGTCACCGGTGTGGCAGGCGGCGCCCACCTGGTCGACCTTGAGCAGGATCGTGTCGCCGTCGCAGTCGAGGGCGGCGGACTTGACGTGCTGGACGTGACCGGAGGTGTCGCCCTTCACCCAGTAGGCGCCGCGGCTGCGCGACCAGTAGGTGGCGCGGCCGGTGGTGAGCGTGCGGTGCAGGGCCTCGTCGTCCATCCAGGCGAGCATCAGCACCTCGCCCGTGTCGTACTGCTGGACGATCGCGGGCACCAGCCCGTCACCGGTGCGCTTCAGCCGTGCCGCGACGGCGGGGTCAAGGGACATGCGGCAATTGTGCCGCAACCAGGGAGAGGGGTGACGTCCGGCATGGCCGGAGGGACATGCCGGGGGCGCCGCGGAAGACCGACCCGGCCAGCCATCTGGCGGTGGTGGAGGCCACCACCCGGCCGGAGGCGTTGACCAGGAAGGCCGGCCCCCCGATCCCGCGGAGCACCGGCGCGACGGCCACCTCGAAGCGGCGCACGAGCACGTCCGCCGCCGCCACCCCGATGAACTCCCCGCCCCTGAGCACGGGCACCGACAGGGTGAGGGAGTATTCGTCGGTGCACAGGAAGTCGACGTAGGGGCCGGCGAGCGTGTGCCCGGCGCCGGAGCGCGGACCGGCGAACCAGTCCCAGTGCGTGTAGTCGTAGAACGCGCTGCTGGCGGGGTCCATGTCCCTTATCAGCCGCACCGGCTCGCCCGAGGCGCTCTCCTGCCACCACTCCAGGTGCCACGGCGCGTCGGCCAGCAGGCCGGGCGCGGCGATGAACCCGATGCCGGAGACCAGGCCGCCCAGCAGCGGGAAGAGTACCGGGCGCAGCGCGGCCAGGTCGGCGCTGACCGGCGCCTGGCCCACGGCGCGGACCGCGGCCTCACGCACCCGGTGGAGCCGGGCGAAGACGCCCTCCACGATCTCGTCCACCGCCTCGGCCGCGGCGCCGGACGCCAGCAGCGTCCCCTGTTCGCTCACGTCGCCCCACCGCCCTAGACACGCTGACCGTCACGGCTGCCGCAGACGCAGTTCGATGAGGTGTTCCACCGCGTCGAGGACGTGCCGCTCGGCCAGGCTCCTGGCCTGGCCGTCGTCGCCCCGACTGATGGCCTCGGCGATGGCGTGGTGCCGAGCCGACGGCCCATCCTCTCCCACGTGGGCGAGCCAGAGCAACGGTCCGATGTCAGCCTGTAACCGGATCTCCTCCTGAGTGAGTCTCGCCGACTGCGACACGGCCGCCACCTCGATGTGGAAACGGCCGTGCAGCCTGCGCAGCTGCGCCTCGTCCCGAGCCTCGGACATCTCCCGCAGCGTCCGCCGCAGCGGCGCGAGGTCCTCCGGCAGCGCCCGCTGGGCGGCCAGCCTGGCCGCCGCCCCGGCGATGGCCGCGTAGTGGTCGCCCAGGTCGCGCAGCTCCTCCACCGTGAAGGCGCGCAGCCGCCCGGCCAGTCCGGGCGCCTCCTTGGGCACCCGCACGAAGCTGCCGCCGCCGCGCCCCCGCCGCGTCTCGACCATGCCCTGCTGCCGCAGGGCCATCAGGGCCTCGCGCAGCGTCACCGTGGAGACGCCGAGCTGGGCGGCGAGCTCGGCCTCGCTCGGGAGCTGCTCGCCGTCGGCGAGCAGGCCCAGGGCGATGGCGTCGGTGAGCCGTCTGACCACGGCGTCCACCCGCGCGGTGCTGTCCACCGGCGCGAACGCGGCCAGCCGGGCGCCCCCCGAGATGTCGGCCACGGTCGCACCCTCCGCCCCTCGACGGTCACGCGATCCCCGCCCGGGTGCAGGGACTGTCGCAAACGCCGCTTTTTTCTGGCGCTCGCACCAGTGATACCGGATCGGGCCTTGCAACAAAACATTTAACCCCATATGTTTTCGGCCATGTCAGACCCAGCTGTGAGGCTGAGCGGCCTCCGCAAGAGCTTCGGCGCCGTGGACGCGGTCACCGGTGTCGACCTCGACATCGCCGACGGCGAGTTCTTCGCCATGCTCGGGCCCTCGGGTTCGGGGAAGACGACCGTGCTGCGGATGATCGCCGGCTTCGAGTCCCCCACCGCGGGCACGGTCGAGCTCGGTGGCGTCGACGTCACCCGGCTCGCCCCCTTCGAGCGGGACGTCAACACCGTCTTCCAGGACTACGCGCTGTTCCCGCACATGAACGTGGTGGACAACGTCGAGTACGGCCTGCGCGTCAAGCGGGTCCCCAGGGCCGAGCGGCGCGAGCGGGCCCTGGCCGCGCTGGCCTCGGTCCGGCTGGAGGGCCTGGAGCGGCGCAGGCCCGGCCAGCTGTCGGGCGGCCAGCGCCAGCGGGTCGCCCTGGCCCGCGCCCTGGTCAACCGCCCCCGCGTGCTGCTGCTGGACGAGCCGCTCGGCGCGCTGGACCTCAAGCTCCGCGAGGAGATGCAGGTCGAGCTCAAGTCCATCCAGCGCGAGGTCGGCATCACCTTCCTGTTCGTCACCCACGACCAGGAGGAGGCGCTGACCATGAGCGACCGGGTGGCGGTGTTCGACCGGGGCCGGATCGAGCAGGTCGGCACCCCGGCCGAGATCTACGAGCAGCCGGCCAGCACGTTCGTCGCGGGGTTCGTCGGCACCTCCAACCTGATCTCCGGCGAGGCCGCGCGCGCCGTGCTCGGCAGAGAGGGCACCTTCAGCGTACGGCCGGAGAAACTACGCGTGGCCGGGCTCAGTGACGAGGTCGGCGACGCCGAGCACAGCGCGACGGGCACCGTCGGCGAGGTCGTCTACGCCGGGCCCGCCACCCGCTTCGTGGTCGATCTCGACGCGGGCGGACGGCTCATCGCGCTCCAGCAGAATCTGCAGGTCTCGTCCATGGACGTGATGGGCCTGCGCGGCACCAGGGTCCGGCTCGTCTGGAACCGCAGACACGAGTTCGCGATCGTCCCGTAAGAAAGGTCGTCATCACATGCGTCCCCGGATTCTCGTCAGGAACGGCGCGGTCGCCCTGTCCGCGCTCACCCTCGCCGCCGCCACCGCCTGCGGCGGCTCCTCCGCCCCGGAGCCCGGCACCGCCGCCGCGCCGGGCCGGAGCGGTTTCACCCCGCCCAAACTCGACGCGCCGAAGTCGCTCGGCGCGGGCGAGGGCCAGGTCAACCTGGTCCACTGGGCCGGCTACGCCGAAGACGGCACCAACGACCCCAAGGTCGACTGGGTCACCCCGTTCGAGAAGGCCACCGGCTGCCAGGTCAACTCCAAGACCGCCGGCACGTCCGACGAGATGGTCAACCTGATGAAGACCGGCGAGTACGACGCCGTCTCCGCCTCCGGTGACGCCTCGCTGCGCCTGATCGCCTCCGGGACGGTCGCGCCGGTCAACACCTCGCTGATCCCCAACTACGCCGGCGTCTTCGAGGGCCTGAAGAACAAGGCGTGGAACTCGGTCGGCGGGGTCGCCTACGGCGTGCCGCACGGCCGCGGGGCCAACCTGCTGATGTGGCGGACCGACACGGTCAAACCCGCGCCCGACTCCTGGAGCGTGGTGTTCGCCCCCGCCTCGCCGTACGCGGGGAAGGTCACCGCCTACGACTCGCCCATCTACATCGCCGACGCGGCCCTGTACCTGATGGCGACCAAGCCCGACCTCGGCATCAAGAACCCCTACGCGCTGGACGACGGGCAGTTCCAGGCCGCGGTGGACCTGCTCAAGCAGCAGCGCAAGATCGTCGGCGAATACTGGTCCGACTACACCAAGGAGGTCCAGGCCTTCAAGAGCGGCGACTCGGTGGTCGGCACCACCTGGCAGGTCATCGCCAACGTGGCCAAGGCCGACAAGGCGCCGGTCGAGGTGACCCTGCCCAAGGAGGGCGCGACCGGCTGGTCGGACACCTGGATGGTCGCCGCCGCGGCCAAGCACCCGAACTGCGCCTACAAGTGGATGGACTGGATCATCTCCCCCAAGGCCAACGCCCAGGTCGCCGAATACTTCGGGGAGGCTCCCGCCAACTCCGCCTCCTGTGAGCTGACCGCCGACCCCAAGCACTGCGAGACCTTCCACGCCACCGACGAGGCCTACTTCTCCAAGGTCTGGTTCTGGACCACGCCGATCGCCCAGTGCCTGGACGGCCGCACGGACGTCAAGTGCAAGGACTACTCCGAGTGGACCAGGGCCTGGACCGAGATCAAGGGCTGATCCCGGCGGCGGGCGTCCCGGCGCCCGCCGCACCGGCCGCCTCCCCCCACATGGCAAGGAGCCCACGCTGAACACCACCGCAACGGCGGGCCGCGCGCCGCGACGCAGGCTCGCCGCCTTCCTGCACCGGCACGCGGGCGTACGGCTGTCGCTGCTGCTGTCGGCCCCGATGCTCTGGCTCGGCGTCGCCTACCTCGGCGCCCTGGCCGCCCTGTTCGTCACGGCCTTCTGGAGCACCGACACCTTCACCGGCGACCTGGTCAAGGAGTTCACCTGGGCCAACTTCCAGGACCTGTTCACCGGCGAGGTATACCGGACGATCGCCCTGCGCTCGGTGGGGGTGGCCGCCGCGGTGACACTGATCGACCTGGTGATCGCGTTCCCGATGGCGTTCGCGATGGCCAAGCTGGCCTCCCCACGCGCGCAGCGCTGGCTGGTGATCGCGGTGCTGACCCCGCTGTGGGCCTCCTACCTGGTGAAGGCCTACGCCTGGCGGATCATGCTCTCCTCCGACGGCGTCCTCGGCTGGGGATACGGCCTGACCGCCACGGTCCTGACCCTGTCCTACCTGTGGCTGCCGTACATGATCCTGCCGATCTACGCCGGTCTCGAACGGCTGCCCGGCTCGCTGCTGGAGGCGGCGGGCGACCTGGGGGCGCGCGGCTGGCGGACGTTCCGGACGGTGGTGTGGCCGCTCACCTTCCCGGCCGCGGTCGCGGGCTCGGTCTTCACCTTCTCCCTGTCGCTCGGCGACTACATCGCCGTGAAGATCGTGGGCGGCAAGTCACAGCTCATCGGCAACGTCGTCTACGACAACATCGGCGCCGCCAACAACCTGCCGTTCGCCGCGGCGGTCGCCACCGTCCCCGTGATGATCATGCTGGTCTACCTCACCGCGGTCCGCCGCACCGGCGCCCTGGAGAACCTGTGAACCTGTCCCGCCCGGCCCGCGTGGCACTGTGGACCGCGCTGGCCGCCGGTCTCGGCGTCGTCTACGTGCCGCTGCTGATCGTGCTGCTCAACTCCTTCAACGCCGACCGCACCTTCGGCTGGCCGCCCACCGGGTTCACCGTCCGGTGGTGGGAGGCGGCCTGGAACTCCGCCGGCGTGCGCGAGGCGCTGTGGACCTCGGTCCAGGCGGGGGTGGGGGCCACCGCGATCGCCCTGGTGCTGGGCACGATGGTCGCCTTCGCGATCCAGCGTTACGCCTTCTTCGGCCGGAACACGGTCTCGCTGCTGATCGTGCTGCCGATCGCCCTGCCCGGCATCGTCACCGGCATCGCGCTGAACAACGCCTTCCGGACGGTGCTGGAGCCCTTCGGCGTGGGCCTGGGCCTGTTCACCGTGATCGTCGGGCACGCCACCTTCTGCGTGGTGACGGTCTACAACAACATGCTGGCCCGCCTGGGCCGCCTGGGCGCCTCCGTCGAGGAGGCCTCGGCCGACCTGGGGGCCGACACCTTCACCACCTTCCGGCTGGTCACCTTCCCGATGGTGCGCTCGGCGCTGCTCGCGGGCGGCCTGCTGTCCTTCGCCCTGTCCTTCGACGAGATCATCGTGACCACGTTCACCGCGGGGGCCGGGGTCAGGACCCTCCCGCTGTGGATCTTCGAGAACCTCTTCCGCCCGAACCAGGCCCCCGTGGTCAACGTGGTCGCCGCCGCACTGATCATCCTGTCGGTCGTCCCCATCTACCTCGCCCAGCGCCTGTCCGGCGGCGGTGCCGGGACCCGCTGACCGGGCGGCGGCCCCGGCGCCGCCGCTTCAGCGCGTGCGGTCGTCGTCGAACAGGTCGGCGGCCTGGACGACGATCCTGGGGTCGGGCTCGCCCACGACCTCGTGGTCCTTGTTGTCATACTCGAACTGGCTGAGCAGGTGGCGCATGGCCTCGATCCTGGCGCGCTTCTTGTCGTTGCTCTTGATCACCGTCCACGGCGCGTGCTCGGTGTCGGTGTAGAGGAACATGTCCTCCTTGGCCTCGGTGTAGTTCTCCCACTTGTCCAGCGACTGCAGGTCCATGGGCGACAGCTTCCACTGCCGCACCGGATCGACCTGACGGATCACGAACCGGGTGCGCTGCTCGGAGCGGGAGACCGAGAACCAGAACTTCACCAGCCGGATGCCGTCGCGCACGAGCATGCGCTCGAACTCGGGGGCCTGCTCCATGAACTCCAGATACTCCTCGGGCGAGCAGAAGCCCATCACCCGCTCCACCCCCGCGCGGTTGTACCAGGAGCGGTCGAAGAAGACCATCTCCCCCGCGGCCGGCAGGTGCGAGACGTAGCGCTGGAAGTACCACTGGGTGCTCTCGCGCTCGCTCGGCTTCTCCAGCGCGACCACGCTGGCCCCGCGCGGGTTGAGGTGCTCCATGAACCGCTTGATGGTGCCGCCCTTGCCCGCCGCGTCACGCCCCTCGAACAGGACGACCAGCCGCCCGCCGGTGTCCTTGATCCAGTACTGCAGCTTGAGCAGCTCGATCTGGAGCAGCCGCTTGAGCCGGTCGTACTCCGAGCGGTCCATCCGCTCGCCGTAGGGATATTTCTCCCGCCAGGTGTCCACCGGTGTGCCGTCCAGCCGTACCAGGACGGGATCGTCGTCGTCATCGTCCAGGACCCGCAGGTTCGGCAGTTCCTCCAGCAGATCGCTGCGGGCCACGGCCGTGCGCACGTCGAGCACGGGGAACCGCCCCTCTGCGGGCTCCTCGCCCAGCACGCCTGTCATGAATCCCCACCCCCGGAAAGGTCCGTGCCTCACTCCTGCCACCTACCTCCGCGTGCGGGCGCTAATCCTCCCGCCGAGCAGGCTCTTCGATCCTCTCTCCCGGCGCGGCGCGACCCTCCGGCGGCCCTCTCCCAGCGCCCGGCGGGGGGTGGTCCCGGGGGGCACACTAAAAACCCACTAAACAAGTAGGTCTTGACGGAATTGAATGCCTGTGTTGGAGTGAAGGCCATGCAGGCCGGGCTCCGACCGGCGGCCCGCGTCGCATCGGCCCGCGCCACCTGTGCCGCACCGCGGCGCCGCCGGCCCTCCCGGCGCCCGCCGCCCCCAACCCCCCAGACGACCTGCGGAGAGGCTTCGACCATGGCTGTGGAGTTCCTGGACGTAGGTGACACGCACGACGGAGCGCGACCGGCGCCCGCCCCCGGCCGGCGGGCGGGACCCGCGGGCGACGGCGCCCCCGCGCCGAAGGTGGTCACCACCAGGCATCCGGGACGATGGGCGGCCGCCGTGGCGGTGGCCGTGCTGCTGGCCATGGCGGCCAGCGCACTGATCACCAACCCCGCGTGGGAGTGGGAGGTGGTCGGGGAGTTCCTCTTCGCCCCCTCCGTGCTGCGCTCGGTGCTGTTCACCCTGGAGCTGACCGCGCTCGGGATCGTCTTCGGCTTCCTGCTGGGCACCGTGCTGGCGCTGATGCGCATGTCGGGCAACCCGCTGCTGTCGTCGGTGGCCTGGGGCTACATCGCGCTGTTCCGGTCGATCCCGCTCATCCTGCAGCTGCTGTTCTGGTACAACCTGGCACTGCTGTACCCGCGGCTCTCCTTCGGCGTCCCGTTCGGCCCGGCGTTCTTCGACATCGGCACCATGGACCTGATCGGCCCGGTCACCGCCGCCGCGCTCGGCCTCGCCCTCCACCAGGCCGCCTACGCCGCGGAGATCGTCAGGGCGGGGCTGCTGTCGGTGGACCACGGCCAGCGGGAGGCGGCCGCCGCGCTGGGCATCCCCAGGACCAGGCAGCTGATGCGGATCATCCTGCCGCAGGCCATGCGCTCGATCGTGCCCACCGCCGGCAACGAGATCATCGGCCTGGTCAAGGGCACCTCGGTGGTCTACATCATGGCCCTGCCCGAGCTCTTCTACCAGGTCCAGGTGATCTACAACCGCAACGGCCGGGTCATCGCGCTGCTGCTGGTCGCGACCATCTGGTACCTGGTGATGACCACGGTCATGTCCGTCGTCCAGCACTACCTCGAGCGCCACTACGGGAAGGGCCGCGCATGAGCAGCGCGATGGTCGACCTGCGGGAGGTGCACAAGAGCTTCGGACCGCTGGAGGTGCTGCGCGGGGTGGACCTCCAGGTCGCCGCCGGCGAGGTCACGGTGATCATCGGCCCCTCCGGGTCGGGCAAGTCGACCCTGCTGCGCACCGTCAACCACCTGGAGAAGGTGGACAGCGGGTCGGTCAGCGTGGACGGAGAGCTCGTCGGCTACCGCCGGGTCGGCGACCGACTGCACGAGCTGCCCGAGCGCGAGATCCTCCGGCAGCGGACCAAGATCGGCTTCGTCTTCCAGAACTTCAACCTGTTCCCGCATCTGACGGTGCGGCAGAACGTCACCGAGGCTCCCCTGGCCGCCCAGCGCAGGCCGAGGGCCGAGGTCGACGCGCTGGCCGGCCGGCTGCTGGAGCGCGTCGGGCTGGCCGACAAGGCCGGCGCCTACCCCCGGCAGCTGTCCGGCGGCCAGCAACAGCGGGTCGCCATCGCCCGGGCCCTGGCCCTGGAGCCCAAGGTCATCCTCTTCGACGAGCCGACCTCCGCCCTGGACCCCGAACTCGTCGGGGAGGTGCTCGACGTGGTGAAGGACCTCGCGCGGAGCGGCACCACCATGATCGTTGTCACCCACGAGATCGGCTTCGCCCGCGAGGTCGCCGACACGGTCGTGTTCATGGACGGGGGCCGCGTCGTCGAGCGGGGCACCCCCGCGCAGGTGCTGGACGCCCCCCGGCACGGGCGCACCCGACTGTTCCTCAGCAAAGTCCTCTGACCCCTTCCACGGAGCCTCCCGTCACCGGACGGGGCTCCCGTCACCATGCAAGGAACGACATGTCCCTGTTATCAAGGTTCGCCCCCGTCGCAGCCTCGCTCCCCCTCCTGCTGGCCGTGGCCTGCGGCGCCTCCGGGACCGCCGCCGGGACCGAGGCCGGGACCGAGGCCGCACCCGCCGCCGCCCCGTCCGGGAGCGGCGGGCTGAGGATCAACATCTCCGCCGAGCAGAACCGGATCCGCGCCGACAAGGTCGACTCCATCGCCACGCAGGTCCCCGCGGCGATCCGCGCCAAGGGCGAGCTCACCGCCGGCTTCGACGGCGAGGGCACTCCGCCGCTGGTCTCCCTGGCCGACGACGACGCCACGCTGATCGGCGTCGAGACCGACATCGCCCATCTCGTCGCCGACGTCCTGGGCCTGAAGCTCAAGGAGGAGAACACCTCCTGGGAGAACCTGTTCCTGGCGGTGAGGTCCGGCAAGTACGACCTGGTCTTCAACAACGTCACGGTGACCGAGGAGCGCAAGGACATCTACGACTTCGCCACCTACCGGGTGGACCAGCTGGCCTGGCAGACGGCCAGGAACAGCCCGATCACCAAGATCGAGAAAGCCGCCGACATCGCCGGCCTGAACGTGTCGGTCGGGTCGGGCACCAACCAGGAGAAGATCCTGCTGGAGTGGGACGCCCAGAACCGGAAGGCCGGACTCAAGGCCGCCCGGATCCAGTACTACCAGAAGTACGGCGACGTCCTGCTCGCCCTGAAGTCCGGCCGCGTCCAGGCCTACCTCGGCCCCAACCCGCCCATCGCCTACCAGGTGGCCGTCGGCGGCGACAGCAGGATCGTCGGAACGCTCTCGGGCGGCGGCTCGGTCGGGGGCCTGATCGCGGCCATGACCCTCAAGGGGAACGGCCTCGTCAAGCCGGTCAACGAGGCGCTGAACACGCTGATCGACAACGGCAAGTACGCCGAGGCGCTCAAGCGCTGGGGTCTTGGGAACGAGGCCGTGACCGAGTCCCGGATCAACCCGCCCGGCCTGCCCCGGCAGGCCAAGTGAGCGTCGGAGCCGTCGAGGTGCGGCACGTCTCGGTCCGCGATCCCGAGGTCAGGCCGCTCCTGGAGGACCTGCACCACGAGTACACCAGCCGCTACGGCCCCAACCAGGAGCTCAGCCGCTATCCCGACGAGCAGTTCGCCCCGGCGCAGGGGGGCGCCTTCCTGGTCCTCGTCGAGGGCGGCCGGACCGTCGCCGGAGGCGCGTTCCGCCGCTACGACGAGGAGACCGCCGAGCTCAAGCGGATCTGGACCCACCCCGACCACCGGCGGCGCGGTCTCGGCCTGGCCGTGGTGCGCGAGCTGGAGCGGGAGGCCGGGCGGCAGGGCTACCGCAGGATCTACCTGACCACCGGCCCCCGCCAGCCCGAGGCCGCCGGACTCTACCTGGCGGGCGGGTACGTCCCCCTCTACGACCTGGGGGCCGACCCCGAGACGGTCGGCCCCCACCCCTTCGAGAAGATCCTCCGGGACCCGCCCGGGAGGGCCCTCCAGGTCTGTTCCGCCGGCCGCCGGCCGCCGGGCGCGGCCGGGTCCGCGGAGCGGAGCTAGGAGCGGGCCGCCGAGACCCAGGAGGCGTGCAGGTCGGCGTAGACGCCGGGCTCCTCGACGAGCTCGGCGTGCGGGCCCCGCTGCACGATCCGGCCCCGGTCGAAGACGAGCACCTCGTCGGCGGCCTCGGCGGTGGACAGCCGGTGGGCGATGGAGATGGCGGTGCGGCCCCGGGTGACGCCCTCCAGCGCGCGGGCCAGCCGTACCTCTGTCGCCGGGTCCACCGCGGAGGTGGCCTCGTCCAGCAGGAGCAGATCGGGGTCGGCCAGGTAGGCGCGGGCCAGCGCCACGAGCTGGCGCTCGCCCGCCGACAGCGACTCCCCGCGCTGGCCGACCTGGGTGGACAGGCCCGCGGGCAGGCCCTCCAGCCAGTCGGCGAGCCCCAGCTCGGTCATGGCCAGCCGGATCTCCGCCTCGGTCGCCGACGGGCGGCCGAAGCGGATGTTGTCCTCCAGGGTGCCGTCGAACAGGAAGCCGTCCTGCGGCACCATGACGATCCGCTCGCGCAGCGAGGAGAAGCGGACCGTGCGCAGGTCCGCACCGTCCACGGTGACCCGGCCGGAGACGGGGTCCATCAGCCGGGTGAGCAGCTTGGCGAAGGTCGTCTTGCCCGAACCCGTCTCGCCCACCACCGCGATCCGCGAGCGCGGCGGGATGTCCACCGACACCTCCCGGAGCACCGGGGCCCCGCCGGGGTAGGCGAAGCCGACCTCCTCGAAGGAGACCGAGATGGGGCCGCGCGGCAGCTCGACGCCATCCTGGCCGGGGTCGGCGACGTCGGGCGGGGTGTCGAGGACGCCGAGGACGCGCCGCCAGCCGGCGACCGCGTTCTGCGCCTCGTTGAGCACCTCGGTGGCGATCTGCAGGGGCGAGACGAACAGCGTGATCAGGAACAGGAAGGCGATCAGGCGCCCGGCGGTGATCTCGCCTCCGATGCCCAGCCGCACGCCGAGCAGCACCACCCCGGCGATGGCCACCGACGCGACGATCTCGGTCAGCGGGAACACCGTCGCGACGATCCGCTGCGTGCGGGCCTGCGCGGCCCGGTTGGCGTCGATCGCGCTGTCCAGCCGCCCCGCCGTACGGGACTCCGAGCCGTGGGCCCGGATCACCGCCGCGCCCACGACCGACTCGCTGACGGCGGCGAGCATGTCGCCGGTGCGCTCGCGGACCAGCGTGTAGGCGCCCGACAGCCAACGCTGGAAGCGTGGCAGCACGACGATGAGCGGCAGGAAGCAGAGCCAGACCAGCAGGGCGAGCTGCCAGGAGTAGACGAACATCAGCACGGTGGCGACCAGGAGCTGCCCCAGGGCGATGATGATCATCAGTCCGCCCCACTGCATGAACACGCTGATCTGGTCCACGTCGCCGGTGACCCGGGAGACCAGGGCGCCGCGCCGCTCGGAGTTCTGGGTGAGCACCGACAGGTCGTGCACGTGCCGGAAACCGCGCACCCGCAGCCCGGCCAGGGAGGTCTCGGTGGCCTTGTAGAGGCGGACGTTCATCAGGTACGCGCACAGCGCGGTGAGCACCACGGCCGCGGCGCACAGCAGCACGGCGGCGCGGATGTAGGGCAGGTCCGGGACCGTCCCCTTGAGTCCCCGGTCGATGGTCTGCTGGACGGCGATCGGCACGATCACCTTGCCCAGCGTGGCCAGCACGGCCAGCACGAGCGTCCCGGCCAGTCCTTTACGGAACTCCGGCGTGAGCGACAGCCCGTGCCGGACGGTGGCCAGCGCCGACCGTTCGATCCCCTGCAGCGAGCTCACGCGCGCACCTCGCCCAGCGGCCCGCCGCCCCGGGGGCCCTGCGGACCGCTGTGTTGACCGACTAGCTCGCTCACGCGCTGACCTCTTCCTCTTCCTCTGCCCCGAGCGCCTCGCGCTCGGCCTCTTCGCGTTCGTAGGCGGTGACCAGGTTGCGGTAGCCCTCGCAGCGGGCGAGCAGCAGGTCGTGGGGTCCCCGGTCGACGACGCTGCCGTGCTCCAGGTAGACGACCTCGTCGGCCAGGGCGATGGTGGCCATCCGGTAGGCCACGACCACCACGGTCGAGGCCTGGGCCGCGTCCCGCAGGCCGTACAGGATCTTGGCCTCGACCTGCGGGTCCACGCTGGAGGTGGCGTCGTCCAGGATGAGCAGCCGGGGGCGGCGGACCAGCGCGCGGGCCAGGGCCAGGCGCTGCCGCTGGCCGCCGGACAGGGTGGTGCCGCGCTCGCCGACCTTGGTGTCGAGCCCGGAGGGGAGGGCGCTGACGAAGCCGTCGGCCTGGGCCAGGCGCAGCGCCGCCCAGACGTCCTCGTCGCCCACCGGCAGGCCGAGGGTGACGTTGCCGCGCACGGTGTCGTCGAACAGGAACGTCTGCTGGGGCACCAGCGCCACCGTGTCGCTGACCCCGCCCCGGGCGACCTCGCGCAGGTCCACCCCGTCCACGGACACGGCCCCCGCCGCCGGGTCGACCAGCCGGACGAAGGTCTGGGTGAGCGTGGACTTGCCGGAGCCGGTGGGCCCGACCAGCGCGACCGTGCGGCCCGGCTCGGCGGTGAGGCTCACCCCGCGCAGGACCGGGAAGTCGTCGTAGGCGTAGTCGAGGTCGCGCACCTCCAGCCTGGCCGGGGACGCGCCGGACAGCGTGGCGGTGCCGTAGTCCATCGAGCCCGTCGCGGCGAGCACGGCCTGGACCCGCTCGTAGCCGACGACGGCGCGGGGCAGCTCGGCGAGCACCCAGCCGAGCGCGCGGATCGGGAAGGCCAGCAGGGTGAACAGGTAGGCGACCTGGACCAGGACGCCCGAGGCGATCGCGCCGCTCTCCAGCCGCGCCGCGCCGACCAGCAGCACGGCGAGCACGCCCAGGGTGGGCAGGGCCTCCAGCATCGGGTCGAACAGGCCGCGGATGCGGCCGACGGCGACGTTGGCGTCGCGCAGCTCCTGGGCCTTGGCCTGGAACCTGAGGGTCTCCTCGTCCTCGCGGCCGAGGGTCTTGACGACGAGGGCGCCGTCGAAGCTCTCGTGCGCGATCTCGCTGACCTCGGCGCGCAGCTGCTGGGCCCGGGTGGCCAGCGGGCTGAGCTTGCGCTGGTAGACGAGGTTCAGGACGGCGATCGCCGGGAAGATCAGGAAGCCGACCAGGGCCAGGACGGGGTCGGTCAGCACCAGCGCGACCGCCGCGGTGACCAGCATGACGACCACGCCGACCGCCATCGGCAGCGGCGCGAGCGGGGCCCAGGCGGCCTCGGCGTCGGAGCTGGCGTTGGACAGCAGCTGGCCGGTCGGGTGCCGGTGGTGCCAGGCCAGGGGGAGCTTGAGGTACTGCCGGGTGACCTCCCGGCGCGACCGGGCCTGCATCCGGTACTGCATGACTCCGGCGAAGAAGCGCCGCCCGGCCACGCCCAGCGCCTTGAGCAGCGCCACGCCGAGGATCAGCAGCGTCCCGGCGACGAGCGCGCCGGTGGTCACCTCCCCCTTCTCGAACGCGGGCAGCACGAGGTGCTCGGTGGCCCAGCCGAGCGCCCACGCCGATCCGACCGTCATGACGCCGTACAGCCCGCTGGACAGGGTGGCGGCGGCGAAGACCGCCTTCTCGGCCCGGATGGCCACCCCGAGCACGCGGAGTCCCTTACGCATGACGGCGGAAGTCACCTTGCTCGCCACTCGGGGGGTGTCCTTTCAGAGAGGAACATTGCTACTTAAGTCCCTATCACGCTGGATCATGTCCTTATTCCCCCGACTCTCCGGCGGAACAGTTTCCCCAGGTCAGGAAGGATCAGGGTCATGATCCGTTGAGAAACCGTGACTCTCGCCGCGTCGCGCCCAGGTGGTTGACCAAATAATCGGCCTCCCTCGCGTAGGCCAGCGACGACGGCAAGGAGCCCCCTCGCATGTCCGAGAACACGGTGGTCCCGTTCACCAGACCCGACCGTCCCCGCCGCACCCGCCGTCCTCTTCGGAGGGCGGCGGGGCGTTTTCGCGTTGTCCTCCGGCAGGATGATCTTCCCGCATCACCCCTCCGTGAAGGACAGCCCCCATGAGACGATGGCTCGCCCTCGCGGCCGCCACGCTGATCGCCTCCGTCGCCGCTGCGGTCCCTGCCGGCGCGCAGACCGGCCCGCCCGACCCGGCGCAGGCGGTCAAACGGCAACTGCGGGCGGAAACCAACGAACTGTTGGCCGACCTGACAAGCCCGGCTTATATGACCGTCGTCGGCGGGTACCTATACGCCTCCGGCCTCTACTCGCTACCTCAAGGCAAGACCTGGGCGAGGTCGGCGGCGCCGAGGCCCGACGCCCAGTACGCCACCGAGGCCGCCACCCAGCAGACGGCGGTCAACTCGTCGGACCGGCGGGGTGTTTTTGCACGTCAGGGTGGATCTACTCACAGTTGATCCAGTCGGCCCGGGTCGAGTTGCAGGAGCAGGAGTCGATCAGCCGCGCGGAGGAGTTGCGGATGTAGGCGGTGTCCGTGTCGTTGTTCCAGACGTAGGCCCTCCGGCCCCGGAACACGGAACTGGTGCCGTCGTTGCCCTGTCCGCTGCGGATGGTGAGCTTCTTGCCGGCGCCGAGGAGGACGTCGTCGTTGAAGGTGTAGGTGTAGCCGGTCTTGTCCCTCAGCGTCCAGCCGGCCAGGTCGATCGCGCGCTGCGTGGATGGCGCTGCAGAAAGCCGCCAAAACCCGAGACCGGTCGTCGACGGCCCCCGCGACCACCCGCAGCCAAACATTTAAGTTTATAAGATCGGCCATGAGGAGATTTGTGGTCGACATGGCAAACCTCATGGAATCAGCTGCCACGGGTAACGAGAAATTACATGGGAAAGATTTTAGGCGGGCAGGGCAGCATACTCGCCCGGCGTTTCGGGTATCAGCGAGAATGTTGTCGCCCGCCTGCGTGCGCAAGCGGGTCCGATGTAATTTTCGAGGGGGCACCGCATGGCGGTCACGAACATCACCATCCTGGACGGAAATAACCAGCCTCCGCCACCCGGCTGGGAAAAGGACCCCACCGACCTCAACATGGGGGCCGGCGGCGACTATCTGTATCTGGCGTACGAGCTGAACGGACAGAGCCTTCCGGTCACGGACATCTACTTCCTGCTGAGCAAGGACGACTCCCCGCCGCCGGGATACACGAAGATCGACGTCGACCTGAACAAGGGGGCGGGTGGGAAATACATCTACCTGTGCTTCACCCGCAACAGCGGGGACCCCTACCAGGATCTGAAGGTGATTGCCAGCTCCGACCCCGGGGCCAACCCGCCGAGCGGATACAAGAGGATCGACGTCGACCTGAACATGGGGGCCGGCGGAAAGTACATCTACCTCTGCTACCGCACCTGAGAACAATCGTGGGCCGGAACGCCGGTTCATGGCCTGGCGCCCACGCCAGGCCATGAACGTGGCGACGCGTTCCGGCCCTCGATCCCAGGGGCCTTAATGTCCCGACGCCCCGGAGTCGCGCGGCGGCACCGGTCAACGACCGAGACAAAAAATTCACGAATCACGGCGGGCGATCAAAAGAACGACATTTCTTAAGAGTTTCCGGCCGTACCGCAGGCTTGACCTCTTCTCCTCTCCGAACCGACGCCTTTCTCTCCCCACCGAGACTCCGAACTCGGCGCGTAGGAGCGATGCCACCTGCTGTTTTCCTCGTCCTAACTGGCTCACCCCAGCGTCGGGTCAGCCGAACGTCTCGTGGAACGCGCACTGGGGACGGTGCCTGCCTGTACACGGAGGGCGGGCCGTTTCTGCGTTGTCATAGGTCAGCCTGCGCGGTACTCCACCCACGCCCGGCCGGCAGCAGCAGCATGGGCGCGCGAGGCCCTGATGCGCTCGGGGCCGTTGCGGGCCACGTACTCGCGGGACAGGCTCCACACCGCGGCGAGGCCGGTGACTGCGGCCTCTGGTGCGGCCTTCCAGGCGGGCACCTGCTCGGCCAGCCGCTCGGCCTCAGCCGGAGTATGGTCGGCGAGGATCAGCCGGGGGATCAGGAGGGCGGTCTCGACCCAGGCGGCGCCCTGGCAGGCGAGACCCCAGTCGATGAGCCGCACACCGCTGGTGGTGGCGAGGAGGTCGCCTTCATGGAAATCGGCGTGTAGCAGCGTGTCGCCGGCCAGACTGTCGAGGTTCAGGCCCGCGCGGGCGGCCCGGTAGGCGGGCAGGCTCTGCAGGTCGGCGGGCGGGGCGGCGAGGAGCGCGTCGGCGCGGCGGGCCAGGAACGTCACGTTGTCGGTGACGGGCGGCACCTCGCCGGCCGGGTTCGGGGAGAGTGTCTCGCCCAGGATCTGGGCGATGTCGATGACGTCGGCCACGTCCGGCGAGCCGGGCGAGAGGTCCACGGGCCGCTGGGTGGCAACGTGCTCGAACGCCAACCAGAGCCAGCCTGCGGTGTGCCCGCTCCACAGCATGCGCGGAGCGGGCACACCCTCAGGTAGTACAGCGCCTACGAGGCGCTCGCGCTGGCAGAGCGGCGCGGACGGTGAATCCGCGGGCAGGGCTTTGACGAACACCGGCCCGCGGGTCGTGTCCAGGCGGACGGCGGCGCCGGCGGTGAGACCGCCCAGCAGCGAGGTGGTGTGTCGGATCGGGCCACACTCGGCTGCGATCGCGTCGTGCACCTCGGCGGGGAGGTCGTCCCATCGGTATCCGGTCACGTCTCGCACTGTACGCCGCTCCTACCTGGGTGACCTGCTACTTGGCCGGGCTGTCGGTGCATCCCTGGTGGCACTGGGAGCAACTGCCGGTGCCGCTGCCGGTGCAGTCGGCGGGGTAGGCCCACAGGTCGTTGGTGACGGGCAGTCCGCGGCGGATGCCTCAGCACGGGTCGCGGCCCGGTCAGTGCGTCCCAGGGCCAGCCACGCCTCGGAACGGAGCAGGCGCTTGCGTTCCTCACCGCGTGCGCCGCTCGGCCGGACGCCCGCCTCAGTGCGGGATCTGCATGAGCGTGTGCGGACTCTTCCGCCGCCCATCGACATTCACGGCCGCAGTACTGCCTGAGTGACCCCGTTTAGCCCTGGTTCCCCTCGCCGGAGTTGGGGTTGTTTCGCGTTGTACGGCTACTGCTCGGACTACTCGCCGTCGCGCTGCATCACGTAGATCCCCATGCCGCTCACCGTCTCAACGAGTCCCTCATCCTTCAATACCTGAACGGCTGAATGGCGTTCGCGATTTGCCGGTACGGCGGGACCGGTCCCTCTCTGTCAAGCATGCCCAGAGGCTATGTGACCAGCGTAAACGGGCCATGGCTACCCCAGGGGACAGACGGGGGTAGTACACCTCACGTACGGCACCGTCAGAGGCAACTAAAAGTGACGGGCTCGCCACGATGCTGTGAACGTCGAGACGAGCCCTTGATCAGGAATCGAGGTCCTGACCCATGACGCAGCCTACGGCCGGTGATATCGCCGACGCCACGCCCCCAACGTTACCCGGCACCTGATCGGCCGGTGGCCCCGCTCGTGAAGGGCGAACGGGGCCACCGGCGTTTTCCGGGCCTTGCGTCCGCCGGTAGCGCAGTGGCCGTACCGTACGGAACACGTACGCCCGCCTTACGGCCCGTACGGGCCCCTCTTCCTCCGTACAGGCCCGTACGGTCCTCCCCCGGGGCAATCCCGTACCGGCGCTCCCACGCCGCCGTCCAAGCGCCCTCAGCCGTACGGTGAGCTCCCACAGGCCGACGCCGAGCAGGGACGCCGGGGCGAGCACGGCGCCGCGCTGCGGCCCGCTGGCCGAGGTGGCGCCGTGCCAGAAGTTCATGGCGGCTGTGGTGGCGGCGAGCACCCACGCCCACGCCCGGTAGATGCCGGTGGGCAGTCCGAGCTGGGCGACCCGACGATCCGGGCCGCCGACGACCGCACGGGTATCGGCTGTTCCCGAACCTCGCCGGTCCGCGTCAGTATCCGTCTGACCAGGCGGTCCATGCCGCTCCGTCATTCCCACGTGATTCCGCTTTTTTACATGGGTAGCAGCCGACCAGGACGGACTATGATTCGCGCACTGGTGAGCGCGGTAAGTCACTATCACGCTGGATCATGTCCTTATTCCCCCAAGATTCCCCCAAGCCCCTTCCTCGGAGTGTCGTTTCCCGCCCCGATCCGCCGTGACATGCCTCGATTGTCCGGACAACAATGTTGTTAGGATCATCAGATGACTCACGCCCGCGCCGAACGCCTCGCGCTCAGCGACCTGTTCGTCCAGCTCGGCCCGGACGCTCCCACGCTCTGCGAGGGCTGGACCACCTTCGACCTCGCCGCCCACCTCGTCCTGCGCGAGCGCCGCCCCGACGCCGCCGGCGGCATCGCGCTCCGGCCGCTGGCCCGCCACACCGCCTCGGTGCAGGAGTCCCTGAAGGCCAGGCACGGCTACGCGAGCCTCGTCGAGCTGATCCGCTCCGGCCCGGCCGGGATCTACGGTCTGGTGCCCGGCATGGACCAGGCGGTCAACACCCTGGAGTTCTTCGTCCACCACGAGGACGTACGGCGCGCGCAGCGGGTCTGGGAGCCGCGCGAGCTCCCGGCCGACCTGGAGGAGACCTTCTGGAAGCGGGTCCGCACCGGCCGGCGCCTGTTCCTGCGCAGGTCACCGGTGGGCGTCGTGCTGCACCGCATCGGCGGCGGCGTCGCCCTCGGCGGCGCCAAGAACTCGCCCAGGGTCGAGGTGACCGGCCCGGCGAGCGAGCTGCTGCTGTTCTGCTTCGGCCGCCAGTCCCACGCACGGGCCGAGGTCACCGGCCCCGACGAGGCCGTGGCCCGGCTGATGGACGCCCCGCTGGGCGTCTGAGGCGGCCGGGGTCGGCGTGCCCTCCTGGGCGCATGGCCGGCGGACGGGCGGGCGGGATCAGGACAGCGTGGGCGGGTCTGGCCATATGGGGCCCCTCGGGTCGTTCTGATCTCTTGTCCGGAGCCGCCGGGGATCCGGATGCCCTCCTTGCCGAGAGCCCTCGGTTTCCCTGGGGAAGGCCGCCGGAGCCTCCCGGGCCGGCCGTCCACCCGGCCCCGTGCCCCCTCCCGGCCCCCTCCCGGCCCCCTCCCGCGCGGGCCGCCCCCGGCGGGGCGGCGACTCCGACAGTGCGGCGATCGCCCGGGGCGCCGGCCCCGGCAGGGCGGTGACCTGGCCGCCTCCCTAGCCCCGGCGGTACATCTGGCAGTAGGGGTTGGACAGGAGCCCGCATCCCCCGCACGATGGCGTGGGGGGACTCATGCCAATCCGCGGTCTGGCCATGGATCGCCCCGGCCGGACAGGTATGATCATCAAAATCCGGGAGCCACCCGGGCCGAAGATGCCAAAGATCCTTAAAATCCGGGTATATAAGGCTGGGACTGGAACTGCAGGAGGCCCCCATGCAGGTCAAGAAGGTCGCTACCTACGTAGCGGTGGCGTTCGTGGCCTTTTATCTGTTCACCAAACCCGCGGAGGCGGCGAACGCGGTGAACGGAGTCTTCGACGGGATCGTGAGGGGAGCGGACCAACTGGCCCTGTTCTTCACACGTGTGCTGAGCTGACCGCCGGCGGGGCCGGCCCCCGCCCATGACCTTTTGCCGTTCTCTCACCCGGCGCTCCCGTCCGATCCACGCGGGAGCGCGGGACCACCGCATCCCCGTGACGCCGAGCCCCGCGCGATGTGCTTCCACTGTCCCCGAGGACGTGTTACGCAGAGAGCATGGGAGATCGTCACAACGTCACCGGGGTTCATCGGCTCGACCCGGCGGGTCTTCGCGTCGTCGAACACGCCGAGACGGAGCACGTGGAGCTGGTCCGTTTCCTCTACGCCGACCACGGCGGGGTGATCCGGGGCAAGGCCACCTCGCGCTCCCGGCTGGCCGAACGGCTCGTCTCCGGCATCGGGCACACCGTGGCGATGATGGCGATGAACATGCTCGACCAGCTCCAGGAGGTCGAGCATCTCGGCCCGGTCGGTGAGGTCCGCCTCGTCCCCGACCCGGCCACCTTCGTCACCCTCCCCTACGCCCCCGGCGCCGCGGCCATGCTGTCGGACCTGCGCCAGATCGACGGCTCCCCCTGGGCCGCCTGTCCCCGCACCTTCCTGCGCGAGGCGATCGCCGCCCTGGCCGACGAGGGCCATGTCGCCGTCGCCGCCTACGAGCCCGAGTTCACCCTCGGCCGCCGGGTGCCCGGCCCCGACGGGGGACTGGACCGGCTGGTCCCGGTCGACGACAGCCTCTGCTACGCCACCACCGGCTTCGACCAGGCCCACGACTACACGATGCGCCTGGTCCACGCCCTGGAGACGCAGGGGCTGCGGGTCGAGCACTACCACCCCGAGCTCGGCCACGGCCAGCAGGAGCTGTCCATCCGCCACGCCTCCGCCATGCGGGCCGCCGACAACCAGATGATCTACCGCGAGACCGTCCGCGGCGTCGCCTCCCGCATGTCGCTGTGGGCCTCCCTCGCCCCCAAGCCGCTGGCCGACCAGGCCGGCAACGGCGCCCACCTCCATCTGTCCCTGTGGGACCCCGCGCTGCGGGTCAACGCCTTCGGCGACGCCTCCGACCGCTACGGCCTGTCGGCCACGGCCTACTGCTTCATCGGCGGCCTGATCGCCCATCTCCCGGCGCTCACCGCGCTGACCTGCGGCTCGGTGAACAGCTTCCGGCGGCTGGCGCCGAGGATGTGGTCGAGCGCCTACGCCTGCTACGGCATGGACAACCGGGAGGCGGCGGTGCGGATCTGCTCCCCGGTGGGAGAGGACGCCGAGGCGTCGGCCAACCTGGAGATCAAGCCCTCCGACTCCTCGGCGAACCCCTACCTGTCGCTCGGCGCCGTCATCCACGCGGGCCTGGACGGCATCCGCCGCGGGCTCGACCCCGGCGAGGCCGTCAACGTCGACCCCGCCACCCTCACCGAGAGCCGGCTGGCCGCCCTGGGCGTGCGCCGCCTGCCCGCGACCCTGGACGAGGCCCTGGGCGCCCTGGAGGCCGACGATGTCCTCATGGACGCCCTCGGCCCCCTCCGCTCCTCCGCCTACCTGGCCGTCAAACGCTCCGAGGCCCGGGCCTTCGCCGCCGAGGACGCCTCCTACGAGCTGTTCCACCACTTCCGCGTCTTCTAGGACCTCGGCCGGGCGCCCCACCTGTCCGGCCCCGTCCGAGCCCACGGCACCGGCGCCGGGGCGGTGAGCTGGGAGCCACCTGGGCGGGTGGGGTCCTGATCGGTTGTAGCGGCCAGTGACCTCCTCTAGGGTCACACCATGAAGATCGGGCAAGCGCGAGCGGTGGCGGCGCGCTGGGTGGCGGGCCACCAGGTCCCCGGTTTCGCCGGCGCCTACGTCAGCGGCTCGGCCGCCTGGCTCCCGGCCGAGGCGGAGCTCCCGACCTCCTCCGACGTGGATCTGGTCATCATGGTGGACGGCGAGGTCCCGCCCAAGCTGGGCAAGTTCCGGCATGAGGGCGTGCTGCTCGAGGTCAGCTACGCGCCGTTGCAGCCCGCGGAGACCATACTCGCCTCGCCGGCCCTGGCACCCGGGTTGAGCAGAGGCGTCCTCCTGGCCGACCCGGACGGATCGCTGGCCGCACTGCAGACCGCCGTGGCAAGGGAGTTCGCCCGCCCGCATTGGGTCCGCACCCGATGCGCGGCGCTGGAGGACCGCATCGCCACCCTGACCCAGCTCGATGTCAGCCGACCGCTCGCCGAGCGGGTCCTCTCCTGGGCGTTCCCGGCGAGCCTGCCCACGCTGGTGATCCTCACGGCCGCCCGCGCCAACCCAACTGTCCGCCGCCGCTACGTGGCGGCCCGAGAGGTCCTCCTGAGGTGCGGCGGAGCCGACTTCCACGAGGAACTGCTCGACTGGCTCGGGTGCGCCCACTTCTCCAGGTCCCAGGTCGCCGCGCACCTGCGGCGGCTGACCGACGTCTACGACCGCGTGCCGTACGACCCGGCAAGGCCGTACGGGACCGATCTCACCCCCGAGGCCCGGCAGATCTCCATCGACGGCACCCACGACCTCATCGAGCAGGGCCTGCACCGGGAGGCGACCTGGTGGATAGTGGTCACCTTCGCGCGATGTCTGACATTCGACCCCTACGGCACCGCCGCCCTGCAGGAATTGCTCGATGATCTGGGCGTCGGCACACCGGCGGCGATGCAGCGGAAGGCCAGGACGGTGGTGGCCGGCTTCCCCAGACTCCGGCAGGCGTCCGAGGCGCTCATAGCCGCACACGATGCCCCGGAAACGATGGACGGACACACGTGATCTTGGTTCTTCGCATTTCATGACCGCCACCCGCACCGTGCCACTGCTCCGCAGTGATCGCGGAAAATCCACCGGACATACCCCTGGACCGCTCCGATGGAGGACACCGCGGGGGTGGCGTGCCGGCCGTGCGGTTCCTCGCGGTCCGTCCACGTGGGCATAAGATCGGCGGCATGACGTTGCGGCTTGTTCAGATCGCGATGAATGCTCAGGATGACTCCGTGGTCGGCCGGTTCTGGGCGGAGGCGCTCGGCTGGGGTGTCTCCAGCGAGGGACCCGGCGTGACCAACCTCGAACCCGTGGGCTTCACCTATCCCGACCCCGTCGCCGTCTGTATCGACGTCCTTCGCGTCCCGGAACCCAAAACGGTGAAGAACCGGGTGCACGTCGACCTCGCCACCACCTCCGCGGCCCATCAGGCGGACCTGGTCGCGCGCCTCCAGGATCTCGGCGCGACGCCCGCCGACGTGGGCCAGGGCGACGTCCCGTGGACGGTCCTCGCCGACCCGGAGGGCAACGAGTTCTGTGTGCTGGAGCCCCGGGAGATCCACCGGGACACCGGGCCGATCGCCACGCTGGTGGTCGACTGCGCGGACCCGCGGGCCATGGCCCGGTTCTGGGGCGAGGCGATGGACTGGACCCTGCACGAGGTGACCGACGATCACGCGGTGCTGCGCTCCGCCAAGGGCGTCGGCCCGTATCTCGAGTTCCTCCGCACGCCCGGCGCGGAGACCGCGAAGACCGTGAAGAACCGCATTCATCTCGACCTCCGGCCGTACCCCGGTGACGATCAAGCGGCGGAGGTTGCCCGGCTGAAGGCCCTCGGCGCGACGCCCGCCGACGTGGGCCAGGGCGACGTCCCGTGGACGGTCCTCGCCGACCCGGAGGGCAACGAGTTCTGCGTCCTCACCCCGGCCTGACGCGGAGCCTCCCCGCCTGTGTGCCGGACAGCGGCAAGCCGCCTGCCAGGTGCTCGATCTCCAGGCGCTGAAAGAGTCGTGAACAGTTACGGGACAACAAGTACTTCAAGTTGAGCTCCTCCGAGAACCGCGAAGTATCGCAGGTCACGCAGGCGGATGCCCATAACGGACGGTTATCACAGCGGATATTGGACACGCCAGATATCGGTGCAGCATGATCCTCGTGCCCGGTGGGAGCACCGGTGACCGATTATCCGAGGAGTGAATCATGAGCCGCGTCGAGGACCGCCTGGCGATCATCGAGGTCTGTACCCGGATGGGCTGGCACGCCGACCAACGCGAGTGGGACCGGCTGAGGACGATCTTCTCTGACACGGTGACGCTGGACTACACCAGTCTCAACGGCGGCGAGCCCGCGACGCTCACCCCCGAGCAGATCGTCGGCGCCTGGTCGGTGGTGCTGGGCGGCTTCGACGCCACCCAGCATCTGATCACCAACCATCTGGTGGCCGTGGACGGCGACACCGCGGTCTGCACCGCGTCCTTCCAGGCCACCCACCGCCTGGCGAACCCTTTCGGGTCACCCTTGTGGACGCTGGGCGGCACCTACCGCTTCGACCTGGTCCGCGCCGACGGTGATTGGCGGATCAGCGGTGTGGTGATGACCGCCACCTGGGCCGACGGCAACAAGGACCTGATGGCCCTGGCCGCGGGCACATCGTGATCGTGCTGGTGACCGGTGCGAACCGGGGCATCGGGCGGGAGGTCTGCCGGCAGCTCGCCGCCCTCGGCCACACCGTGCTGCTCACCGCCCGATCGGCGGAGGCGGCCACCGCCGCGGCCGCGGAGCTCGGACCGGAGGTGCATCCCGTGCGGCTCGACGTCACCTCCGAGGACGACGCCGTACGGGTGGCCGGAGAGGTCGCCGGACGGTTCGGACGGCTGGACGTGCTGGTCAACAACGCCGCCATCACCTACGACACCTGGCAGCGCGCCTCGACCGCGGACCTGGACGTCGTACGGCGGGCGGCCGAGACCAACCTGTACGGCCCGTGGCGGCTGACCCAGGCGCTGCTGCCGCTGCTGCGCGAGAGCGCCCATCCCCGGATCGTCAACGTCTCCAGCGAGGCCGCGTCGCTGACCAACATGGGCGGCGGCACCCCCGCCTACACCTCGTCCAAGGTCGCCCTCAACGCCCTGACCCGGATGCTCGCCGCCGAGCTGCGCTCCGACCGGATCCTGGTCAACGCCGTCTGCCCGGGATGGGTCGCCACCGACATGGGCGGGCCCGGCGGCCGCCCCGTCCCCGAGGGCGCCGCGAGCGTCGTGTGGGCCGCCACCCTGCCCGACGGCGGCCCCACCGGCGGTTTCTTCCGCGACGGCCGTCCGCTCCCCTGGTGAGCGCCGCTCCACGGAGCGGAATTCAATGATCTCGGTAATGGGCGGCACGGGGAACGTGGGCGCCGAGCCGGTCCGAGCGGCCCGACGCCCCGCCCCGGACGCCGCACTCGTCAGCGGACGGGGTGACCCGCCGCGCGCAGCGTTTCCTTGACCTCGCCGATCTTGAGCTGGCCGAAGTGGAACACCGACGCGGCCAGGACCGCGTCCGCCCCCGCCTCGACGGCCGGGGGGAAGTCCTCCAGCGCCCCGGCGCCGCCGCTGGCGATCACCGGGACCGACACCGCGGCCCGGACGGCGCGGATCATCTCCAGGTCGTAGCCGTGCCGGGTGCCGTCGCCGTCCATGGAGTTGAGCAGGATCTCCCCCGCGCCCAGCTCCTCGCCACGGCGGGCCCACTCGACCGCGTCGATGCCGGTGCCGCGGCGGCCGCCGTGGGTGGTCACCTCGTAGCCGGAGGGGGTCGGCGGGCCGTCGACCACCCGGCGGGCGTCCACCGACAGCACGACGCACTGCGCGCCGTAGCGCTGCGACGCCTCGGTCAGCAGCTCCGGCCGGGCGATCGCGGCGGTGTTCAGGCCCACCTTGTCCGCCCCCGCGCGCAGCAGCAGGTTGACGTCCTCGACCGAGCGCACTCCCCCGCCCACGGTCAGCGGGATGAACACCTGCTCGGCCGTCCGGCGGACCATGTCGTAGGTCGTCGACCGGTCGGAGCTGGAGGCCGTGATGTCGAGGAACGTCAGCTCGTCGGCCCCCTCCGCGTCGTAGCGGCGGGCCAGCTCGACCGGGTCGCCGGCGTCACGGAGGTTCTCGAAGTTGACACCCTTGACGACCCGCCCGGCGTCCACGTCCAGGCAGGGGATCACTCTTACCGCGACACTCATCTTCTACAGCTCCTCATTCACGGTAGGCCTCGACCTCGGCCTCGACAAGCATGCGCGGGTCGATCAGGCCCGCCACCCGGACCCCGGTGCAGGTGGGACGGACCTCGCCGAACAGCTCGGCGTGCGCGCGGCCCACCTCGTCGTAATGCTCGTCGTCGACCACGAAGTAACGGACCCGGACCACGTCGTGGCGGGACAGGCCGGCCTTCTCGATGGCGTCCAGCGCGACGCCGAAGGCGGTCAGCGACTGCCGGTAGGCGTCGCCGACGTGCTGGACCTCACCTCCGACGGTGGCGGTGCACCCCGAGACGATCACCCATGGCCCCGCCACCACCGCGCGGGCGTAGCCGTAGCGCTCCTCCCAGACGCCACCGCTGAACACCCGGGTGCCCGAGCGGTGGCTCACCGCGTCTCCTCTCACCGGCCGCAACCTACGAGCTCACCGCGGCCAGGGCCTCTTCGAGGGTGAAGGCCTGCGCGTAGAGGGCCTTGCCGACGATCGCGCCCTCGACCCCGATCGGGACCAGCTCCGCCAGGGCGCGCAGGTCGTCGAGGGAGGACACACCGCCGCTGGCGACCACCGGCCGGTCGGTGCGGGCGCAGACCTCACGGAGCAGGTCGAGGTTGGGGCCGCGCAGCGTGCCGTCCTTGGTGACGTCGGTGACGACGTAACGGGAGCAGCCGTCGGCCTCAAGGCGCTCCAGCACCTCCCACAGGTCGCCGCCCTCCTTCGTCCAGCCGCGGGCGGCGAGGGTGGTGCCGCGGACGTCGAGGCCGATCGCGACCCGGTCGCCGTACTCAGCGATGATCTTGGAGCACCAGGCGGGGTTCTCCAGGGCGGCGGTGCCGATGTTCACCCGGCGGCAGCCGGTGGCCAGCGCGGCCTCCAGGGAGGCGTCGTCGCGGATACCGCCGGACATCTCCACCTTGACGTCGAGGGCCTCCACGACGGAGGCCAGCAGCTCGCGGTTGGAGCCGCGGCCGAAGGCGGCGTCGAGGTCGACCAGGTGGATCCACTCGGCGCCGGCCTCCTGCCAGGCGAGCGCCGCGGACAGGGGGTCGCCGTAGGAGGTCTCGGTGCCGGCCGCCCCCTGGACCAGGCGGACCGCCTGGCCGTCGGCGACGTCCACGGCGGGCAGCAACTCTAGCGACATCTGATCAGGACCTCCGGTCGAAGACGAGGGTGACGAAAAGCGGCACGAAGAGCACCGAGAGAACGAACACGCCGAACCGCGCGGCCCACGAGGACCACAGCAGCCAGGCGATCACCTGGACGATGAAGAACAGGACGGCCACGAGGCCGTTCTGCGCACGGCGACGGCGGGCGACGATGCCGCCCTGGACGGCGATCCGGACCGGCCTGCGGGGCAGCAGCGCGGTGACCCGCCCGACCCGCTCGCGCCGCCGGGCCAGCCGGGCCTCGCGCTCGGCGCGCAGGGCCGCCTGACGCGCCCGCTCGGCCTCACGCTCGGCCCTGCGCCTGGCACGTTCCTTGCTCACCGGCGGCTCACTTGAGGGTGCCGAGCCAGTTGGCGAGCAGCCGAGCTCCGGCGTCACCCGACTTCTCCGGGTGGAACTGGGTCGCCATGAGCGGGCCGTTCTCCACCGCCGCGACGAACGGGACGCCGTGCTCGGACCAGGTGACCAGGGGGTCTCTGAAGCCCGGCCCGGCGTCCAGCTCCCACTTCCGCACGCCGTAGGAGTGGACGAAGTAGAAGCGCGTGTCGGGGTCGATCCCGTCGAACAGCACGCTGCCCTCGGGCGCGCTGACCGTGTTCCAGCCCATGTGGGGCAGGACCGGCGCGTCGAGACGCTCGACCGTGCCGGGCCACTCGCCGCATCCCTCGGTCGTGACGCCGTGCTCGACGCCCGTGCCGAACAGGATCTGCATGCCGACGCAGATGCCCAGGACCGGCCGGCCGGCCGCCAGGCGCCGGTCGATGATGCGCTCCCCGCGCACGGCGCGCAGCCCGGCCATGCAGGCGGCGAACGCGCCGACGCCGGGGACGACGAGGCCGTCGGCCTCCATCGCCGCCGTGTAGTCGGAGGTCACCGTGACCTCGGCCCCGACCCTGGCCAGGGCGCGCTCCGCCGAGCGGAGGTTGCCGGATCCGTAGTCAAGAACGGTTACGTTCACCACCAGAGCACCGCCGCGGTAGTCGCCAGGGCCGCCAGGACGGCCAGCAGCAGCGCGCCGACCTTCAGCCCCTGTTTGAAGAAGGAGATGATCCCGCCGACCAGGAAGAGTGCCACGAAGGCCATGGCGACGGCGGTCCAGTTGTCGCTCACGTCTGTCTCCGGCCCGGGCGGACGGGCAGGCCGCCGCGCCCGCTCACAGGACACCCTTGGTGCTCGGCACGCCGGTGGCGCGGGGGTCGAGCTCGGAGGCCTCGCGCAGCGCCCGGGCCAGGGCCTTGAACTGGGCCTCGACGATGTGGTGGGCGTTGCGGCCGTAGGGGACGTGGACGTGCAGGCAGATGGCGGCCTGGGCGACGAACGACTCCAGGATGTGCCTGGTCATCGTCGTGTCGTATTCGGCGCCGATCATCGGGGCCATGCCCTCGGGCTCGGTGTGCACCAGGTAGGGCCGGCCGGACAGGTCGACCGTGACCTGGGCGAGGGCCTCGTCGAGCGGGCAGGACGCGCTGCCGAACCGGCGGATGCCCGACTTGTCACCCAGGGCCTCGCGGAACGCCGCCCCCAGCGCGAGCGAGGTGTCCTCGATCGTGTGGTGGGAGTCGATGTGGAGGTCGCCCTCGGTCTTGACGGTCAGGTCGAACAGGCCGTGCTTGCCGAGCTGGTTCAGCATGTGGTCGTAGAACCCGACGCCCGTGGACACCTCGACCTGCCCGGTGCCGTCGAGGTCGACCTCGACCAGCACCGAGGTCTCCTTGGTGACGCGCTCGACGCGGCCCAAGCGCTTGGCGGGCCCGTCTCCGGCGGGACTGCTCACAGGATTCCCTCCAGGGCGGCGCGGAAGGCCGCCATCTCCTCGGTCGTTCCGATCGAAACTCTCAGCCACTCCGGCGGCCCCACCTCGCGGATCAGCACCCCGCGGTCGAGGACGGCCTGCCAGACCGCGTGCCGGTCGGCGAACCGGCCGAACAGCACGAAGTTGGCGTCGGAGTCGGCGACCTGCAGCCCCTTGCCGCGCAGCCACTCCACCGTGGCGTCCCGCTCGGCCCGCAGCGTGTCGACGGTGCCGAGCAGCTCGGCCCGGTGGGCGAGCGCGACGCGCGCCGCCGCCTGGGTGAGCGTGGACAGGTGGTACGGCAGGCGGACCAGGAGCAGTGCCTCGATCACCGACGGGTGGGCGGCGAGATAGCCGAGCCGGGTGCCCGCCATGGCGAACGCCTTGGACATGGTCCGCGTGACGATGAGCCGGGGGTTGTCCGGCAGCAGGGTCAGCGCGGACGGGGTGCCGGTGCGGGCGAACTCGAAGTATGCCTCGTCCACGACGACCATGCCGGGCGCGGCCTCGACGATCCGGGCGATCACGGCCGGGTCGAGCGCGGTGCCGGTGGGGTTGTTGGGCGAGGTCAGGAACACGACGTCGGGCCGGTGCTCCTCGATCGCGGCGATGGCCTTACCGGGGTCGAGCCCGAAGTCCTCCTCGCGCGCCCCGGAGATCCACTCGGTCGAGGCGCCGGTGGTGATGATCGGGTGCATGGAGTAGGACGGCTCGAAGCCGAGCGCGCTGCGGCCGGGGCCGCCGAAGACCTGCAGGATCTGCTGGAGCACCTCGTTGGAGCCGTTGGCCGCCCAGACCTGCTCGACGGTCAGGCCGTGGCCCAGATAGGAGGCCAGGTCACGGCGGAGGGCCAGGGCGTCGCGGTCGGGGTAGCGGTTGAGGCCGGCCGCGCCGTGCCGTACGGCCTCGGCGAGGTCGGCGACCAGGGACGCCGAGGGCCCGTAGGGGTTCTCGTTGGTGTTGAGCCGGACCGGGACGTCGATCTGGGGCGCGCCGTAGGGCGACCGTCCCCGGAGGTCGTCGCGGATCGGCAGGTCCTCAAGCCTCATCGAGATCTCTCCCGGTCGGAACGGTCACGGGTCGCCGCGCGCCCGGTGAGCACGGGCCGGCAGGTCCTCATGAGGGGACCTCCCAGTCGAATCTCGCGCGGATCGCCGCGCCGTGCGCCGGCAGGTCCTCGGCGTCGGCCAGGACGCACACGTGGGCGGCGGCGCCGGCGAGGGCCTCGCGGCTGTAGTCGACGACGTGGATGCCGCGCAGGAAGGTCTGCACCGACAGCCCGGAGGAGTGGCAGGCGCAGCCGCCGGTGGGCAGCACGTGGTTGGACCCGGCGAGGTAGTCGCCGAGCGAGACCGGCGCGTAGGTGCCGACGAAGATGGCTCCGGCGTTGCGGACCCGGGCCGCCAGCGCGGGCGCGTCGGCGGTGTGGATCTCCAGGTGCTCGGCGGCGTAGACGTCGACGACGCGCAGGCCGGCCTCCATGTCGTCGACGAGGATGATGCCGGACTGGCGGCCGGACAGGGCCTCGGCGATGCGCTCACTGTGCTTGGTGGCGGCGACCTGGCGGGGCAGCTCCCGCTCGACGGCCTCGGCCAGCTCGACGGAGTCGGTGACGAGGACGGCGGCGGCGATCGTGTCGTGCTCGGCCTGGCTGATCAGGTCGGCGGCGACGTGCACGGGGTCGGCCGTGGAGTCGGCGAGGATCGCGATCTCGGTGGGCCCGGCCTCGGAGTCGATGCCGATGCGGCCCTTGAGCAGCCGCTTGGCGGCGGCGACCCAGATGTTGCCGGGGCCGGTGACCATGGTGACCGGCGCGCACTCCTCGGTGCCGTAGGCGAACATGGCCACGGCCTGGGCGCCGCCGACGGCGTAGACCTCCTCCACGCCGAGCAGCGCGCACGCGGCCAGGATGGTGGGGTGCGGCAGTCCGCCGAACTCCTTCTGCGCGGGTGAGGTGACGGCCAGCGAGGCCACCCCCGCCTCCTGGGCGGGGACGACGTTCATGACCACGCTGGAGGGGTAGACCGCGCGGCCGCCGGGGACGTAGAGGCCCACCCGGTCGACGGGGACCCAGCGCTCGGTGACGGTGCCGCCGGGCACGACCTGGGTGGTGACGTCGGTGCGCCGCTGGTCGCGGTGGACGAGGCGGGCGCGGCGGATCGACTCCTCCAGCGCCGCCCGGATCCTGGGGTCGAGCTCCTCCAGCGCGCCGGCGACGGCCTCGGCGGGGACGCGGGTGGACTCCAGCTCGACGCCGTCGAACCTGGCGGTCAGCTCCCGCACCGCCTCGACCCCGCGATGATGCACGTCCTCGCAGATCGGCCGCACTTTCTCCAGGGCGGCTTCGACGTCGAGTTCGGCACGGGGCAGCACGTGGCGCAGGTCCTCGGGGAGGGCTCCGCGCAGGTCGGTACGGGAAATCACCCGTCCAGTCTACGGAGGTCCGGCACCCGGTCACGTTCCGTCCGCCATCCGGACATGCCCTTTACAAAGTAGATTTTAACCGGCCACTAAGCTTCCCCTGTGAGCAAGAGCAAGAACAAGGGTGGTCAGGGGACACCGGCGACGGTGGCGCTTACCCAGGCGAAGGTGGATTTCACTCTCCACCCCTACACACACGACGCCGGCTCCCAGGCCTACGGCGAGGAGGCCGCCGACGCGCTCGGCGTGCCGTACGGGCAGATCTTCAAGACCCTCGTGGCCGAGGTGGAGGGCGGGCTGGCCGTCGCGGTGGTGCCGGTGGCGGGCAAGCTCGACCTGAAGGCGTTCGCGGCGGCGCTCAGCAGCAAGCGGGCGGCGATGGCCGACGCGGCGAAGGTGGAGCGGGTCACCGGCTACGTGGTGGGCGGGATCAGCCCGCTGGGTCAGCGCAGGCGGCTGCCGACCGTGATCGACGCCTCCGCGCTGGACCACCCGACGATCTACTTCTCGGCCGGGCGGCGCGGGCTGCAGATCGAGACCGCCCCGGCGGAGCTGATCAGGCTGACGCAGGCGATCACCGCCCCCATCGGCAAGACAGGCTGATCTCCCCGGCCATCCTGTTGTCGAAGGTTGCCGACGCGGCCGGCGGCGGCCTTCGGCGAGACTCGGCGCAGGCCGTAACCTCGATCGGGGGGAGCAGATGTTTTACCTGACCGCTACCGAGATGCTCGAACTCCTGCGCACCAGGCAGGTCAGCGCGGTCGAGCTGCTGGAGGCGCACCTGCGCCGGATCGAGGAGATCAACCCGCGGGTCAACGCGATCGTCACCCTGGTGGCCGAGCGCGCCCGGCGGGAGGCCGAGGAGGCGGACCGCGACCTGGCCAGGGGGCGGTGGCGGGGGCCCCTGCACGGCCTGCCGGTCGCGCACAAGGACCTGGCCGACACCGCCGGGATCCGCACCACCTACGGCTCGCCGCTCTTCGCCGACCACGTCCCCGGCGCCGACTCCCCGATCGTGCGGCGGATGCGCGAGGCCGGGGCGATCATGGTCGGCAAGACCAACACCCCGGAGTTCGGCACCGGCTCGCACACCGTCAACGAGCTGTTCGGCGCCACCCGCAACCCCTACGACCTGTCGAAGTCGGCCGGCGGCAGCAGTGGCGGGGCCGCGGCGGCGCTGGCGTCCGGGATGGTGGCCCTGGCCGACGGCTCGGACATGGGCGGGTCGCTGCGCAACCCGGCCTCCTTCTGCAACGTGGTCGGGCTGCGGCCGACCCCGGGACGGGTGCCCTCGCCGTCCGCGACGGCGGCGTGGTTCACCCTCGGCGTGCCGGGCCCGATGGCCCGCACCGTGGAGGACCTGGCGCTGCTGATGAGCGTGATCTCCGGGTTCGACGCCGCCTCCCCCCTGTCGATCGCCGAGGGCGGGGCGGTCTTCGCCGCGCCGCTGGAGCTGGACCTGACCGGGCTGCGCATCGCGTGGAGCCCCGACCTGGGCGGGCTGCCGGTGGACGCGGAGACGGCGAAGGTCACCGCCGACGCCCCCGCGGTGCTCGCGGGGCTGGGCGCGCGGGTGGAGCGGGTCGAACTGGACCTGTCGGACGCCGAGGACGCCTTCCGGATCTACCGGGCGTGGTACTACGCGCTGTCCTACGGCGACCTCCCCCAGGACCGCCTGGGGGAGAACGTGCGCTGGAACGTCGAGCGGGGACGCGCGGTGACCGGGGCGGACCTGGCCAGGGCGGAGCGGCTGCGCAGCGGCCTCTACCAGCGGATGGCCGGGTTCTTCGGCACCTACGACTTCCTGATCGCGCCGGTCAGCCAGGTGCCGCCGTTCCCGGTGGACGCGCCGCACGTCTCGGAGATCAACGGGCAGGCGCTGCCCGACTACCTGGCCTGGATGCGCTCGGCCTACTGGATCAGCGTGCTGCACGCCCCCGCGGCGTCGGTGCCGTGCGGCTTCACCTCCGGCGGGCTGCCGGTGGGCGTGCAGATCGTCGGGCGCCCCTTCGGCGACCTGGACGTGCTGCGGCTGGCCCACGCCTTCGAGCGGGCCACCGGGCACGGCACCCGCAGACCTACCTGCCGCTGATGTCGTAGGTCGACAGCGGCCCGTAGGGGTCCTGCCCGCCGAACGGGCGGCGCAGCGGCGAGTCGCGGTAGCCGGCGACGCCCTCCAGGGCGAAGAACAGGCCGACGGCGAGCAGCGGCCAGGCGCACATCACCCCCTGCGCGGTCAGGCCCAGCGGGCCGGGGATCAGGGTCACGGCCGTGCCGGCGGCGGTGACGCTCTGCGTGCCGAGATTGACCGCCCGGCCGACCTCCAGCGTGAGGTAGGCGCCGAGCAGGCCGCCGGCGGCCAGGCCCAGCACCACCGCGAGCGGGCGCCCCCGGCGCGACAGGGTGTAGCCGACGGCGCCGCAGGCCAGCCCGAGCACACCGGTGACGACGGCGAACCAGCCGTCGGCCGCGATGAGCGTCTGGGTGGAGGGGTCGGCGAGCAGCGGGCCCTGCTTGGTCATGACGTACGGCGGGCGCGGCGCGAGGAGCGACCACAGGACACCGGCGACCACTCCCAGGAGGCCGAGCACGAGCACTGTGACGGTGAAGTCGCGCGCATGCCGCAATGTGTTTCCCCTCACCCTCTGTACTGATGTGCCCGATGTTACCGATCCCCCGGCCCGTGCTCCCCGAGACTTCGACCGAATCCCGTTAGTCTGTCCGGGTGAACGAAGAGGTATGGCTGATCGAACCCTCCGGGCCGCTACGCGGCGACGTCGAGGTCCGCGGCTCCAAGAACGGCGTCTCCAAGCACATGGTCGCCGCGATGCTGGGCACCGGCGAGAGCACTATCCACAACGCCCCCGACGTGGGCGAGGTCGGGATCACCGCGCAGATGCTGCGGGCGCTCGGCATCGACGTGGAGATCACGCCCCGCGAGATCAGCATCGCCCAGGGACCGCAGATCAACCCGCACGTGCCGGCGGCGTTCACCGGTCTCAACCGGATCCCCATCCTGATGCTGGGCCCGCTGCTGCACCTGGCGGGCGAGGCGTTCGTGCCGCTGGTGGGCGGCGACCCGATCGGACGCCGGCCCGTCGACTTCCACGTCGAGGCCCTGCGCGCCATGGGGGCCGAGGTCGAGGTGAGCGACACCGGCGTCTACGCCAAGGCCAAGCGGCTGCGCGGGACCCGGCTGGAGCTGCCCTACCCGAGCGTGGGCGCGACCGAGACGATCCTGATGTCGGCGGTGCTGGCCGAGGGCAAGACCGTGCTCAAGGGCGCGGCCATGGAGCCCGAGGTGGTGGAGCTCGCCCTGTTCCTGCAGCGCATGGGCGCGCGCATCGAGCTCAGCCCCGACCGGCGCATCGTGATCGAGGGCGTGGAGCGGCTGCGCGGCGCCTCCACCTGGCTCAACGGCGACCGGATCGAGGCGTTCTCCTACCTGGCGGCGGGCCTGATCACCGGCGGCGAGGTGCGGGTGCACGGCTGCCCGCAGGACCGGCTGGTCACCGCGATCACCACCCTGGCCCGGATGGGCGCCGAGATGGACATCACCGACGACTACGTGTCGGCGTCCGCGCCGGACGGGCTGCGGGCGGCGGCGGTGCAGACCGACACCCACCCGGGCTTCATGACCGACTGGCAGACCCCGCTGATGGTGCTGTTCACGCAGGCCCAGGGCATGTCCGTGCTGCACGAGACGGTCTTCGAGAACCGGCTGGTCTACGTGCCCGCCCTGCAGCGGATGGGGTGCGAGATCGAGGTCTTCGACGTGTGCCTCGGCGGCCCGGCCTGCCGCTACCACGACACCAACGCCAAGCACTCGGCGGTCGTGCGGGGAGTTTCGAAGCTGCGCGGCGCCGACGTGACGCTGCCCGACATCCGCGCCGGCTTCTCCGCCGTGCTCGCGGCCGCGGCCGCGGAGGGCACCTCCACACTGCGCGGGGTGCACCACATCGAGCGGGGCTACCACCGTCCCTTCGAGCAGTTCGCCTCGCTGGGCCTGAAGATCAGCAGGGAGATCGTCGGACCGGAGGGCCAGTAGCGGACAGGCTCCCGAAAGTAAAAAATCCCGCCCGGACGTTTGTGCCTGATCGTCCGGTCGCACCTTACTATCTGTGACATCGCGACGACATGAGGTGAGACGTGGCCCCGCCGCGTGCCTGCGCGGGCTGATGGCCTGCGGTGTGCTCGGCGGGCTGCTGGCCGCGGTCGCGGCCCTGCCGCTGGCCGGCACCGCCGGGATCACCGCCCACAACGTCGCGCGCACGGTGACCGACCTGCCCCCCAGCCCGCGGGAGGACCCCCTCCCCCAGCGCACGGTGCTGCTCGACCGCAACGGCAGGCAGTTCGCCCAGTTCTACACGGAGAACCGGACGGTCGTGCCGCTCGGCAAGGTCGCCCCGATCATGCGCCAGGCGATCGTGGCGATCGAGGACTCCCGGTTCTACGAGCACGCGGGGCTCGACATCAAGGGGACGATCCGGGCCCTGGTGACCAACACCCAGGCGGGCGGGGTACGGCAGGGCGGGTCCTCCCTCACCCAGCAGCTCGTCAAGAACATCCTGGTCGAGAACGCCCAGACCAGCGCCGAGCGCGCCCAGGCCCGGGCGCCGAGCCTCCGGCGCAAGATCACCGAGCTGCGGTACGCCCTGGCGCTGGAGAAGAAGTACAGCAAGGCCGAGATCCTGGAGCGCTACCTCAACATCGCCTACTTCGGCGCCGGAGCCTTCGGGATCGAGGCGGCGGCCCAGCGGTTCTTCTCGGTCCCGGCCTCGCGGCTGTCCCTGCAGCAGGCGGCGACGCTGGCCGGCGCGGTGCGCACGCCGTACGCGACGGACCCGTCGCTGGGCCCGCAGCGCCGCGCCCGCCTGCAGGAGCGCAGGGACACCGTGCTGGACCGGATGGCCCAGGTGGGCGACATCACCCAGGTCCAGGCCGACGCCACCAAGCGGGCCCCCCTGAACATCCGGCTGAAGCCGGAGCCCGGCGGCTGCGCCGAGAGCGCCTACCCCTATTTCTGTCTCTACGTCCACAAGGAGCTGCTGACCAACCCGGTGTTCGGCAACACCCGCGCCGAGCGGGAGCGCCGCCTGGCCAGGGGCGGCATCGTGCTGCGCACCACCGTGGACCCGGTCGCGCAGCGGGCGGCGCAGCGGGCCATCTCCTCGCGGGTCGCCCCGGCCGACACCGAGGTCGCGGCCGAGGCCATGATCGAGCCGGGGACCGGCCGGATCCGGGCGATGGCCGCCAGCAAGAAGTACGGCCGCAACTCCGGCAACACCGACAACGGCCCCAGGACCACCTTCAACCTGCCCGCCGACGTGGCGCACGGCGGCGGGCAGGGGTTCCAGGCCGGCTCCACGTTCAAGGTGTTCACCCTGACCACCGCGCTGGGCAAGGGCTGGCGGTTCGACGAGGGCTTCATGACGCCGGGCCGCTACGTGCCCGCCTCGGGCTACGTCGACTGCCGGGGCCGCCGGGTCAACGACCCCGGCGCCGAGATCTTCAACGCCAGCGGCGAGGGCAAGGGCGGCCCGCAGAGCATCTCCACCGGCACCTGGAAGTCGGTGAACATCTTCTACATGATGCTGGAGCGGCGCGTGGGCCTGTGCCCGGTGGTCAGGACCGCCAGGGCGCTCGGCATCGTCCGGGCCGACGGCAGGCCGCTGCGCGAGGTCCCCACCTTCACCCTCGGGGTCAACGAGATGGACCCGGTGACGGTGGCCGGGGCGTTCGCCGCGCTGGGCGCGCGGGGCCGCTACTGCCGCCCGATGGCCATCACCGACATCGTCGAGCGCGACGGCAGGCGGGTCCAGGTGCCGCCGAGCTGCGAGCAGGCCGTCGAGCGCGAGGTGGCCGACGCGGTCAACCACGTCCTGTCCGGGGTGTTCACCAAGGGGACGATGACGGGCCAGGGCATCGGCCGCGACGCGGCGGGCAAGACCGGCACCAACAACGGCTACACCTCGGCGTGGTTCGCCGGATACACCCCCGACCTGGCCGCGGCGGTCAGCGTGGGCGACATCCGCGGCTCCTACCGCCATCCGCTGCGCGACGTGACGATCGGCGGCGAATACTACGGCGCGGTGCAGGGCGCCTCCCTGCCCGGCCCGATCTGGGTGTCGTCCATGTCCGCCGCCCTGGAGGACGTCGAGCCGTCCTCCTTCCACCACCCGGACATGGGCCGCTTCGGCGGTGGCTTCACCCCCGGCATGGAGAAGGACAAGGACGACAAGGACCGGGACGGCGAGCGCAGCGCCGCCGGGCGGCGCGGCGGCTGGGGGCACGCGACCGGGCGGCGTACGGACGCCCGCCCGCACCAGCGGAACGTGCGTGACCAGGCCGGGTACGGCGACCGCGGCCACGGCCCGTACCGGGGGTGGCGGGACGGGCCGTACCGGGAGTGGCGGGACGGGCCGTACCGCGGCCGCCGCTGAGCCGGTGACGGGCGGGTCCCGTCCCGGCGGGGAGTTCGGGAGATCTCCCGAGGGCTCCGGTCTCCACGGGTGAGCCCTCGGACGATCTCCCGGGGAACTCAGCCGCCGGCGGGCGCCTCGGTGGCCTTCCCCGCGTCCCCGCCGTCGGCGGCGGGCGCCTGTCCGGTCTTCCCCGGGTCCCCGTCGGTGGCGGTAAGGCCCTGGGCGATCTTCCGCAGCTCGCGCTCGACCGCTTCCGGGGTGCCCAGATCCTTGACGAAGGCCGGGCTGAGCATGATCTCGGCCATCCGTTCGGGGCCCATGTGGAGGAACATCGTGGGGGTGCCCCTGCCGCCGTCCTCACCGACCCACCGGGTGACCAGATAACCGGTCCGGTCGCCGATGGTCACTTCCTCGCCGTCGGACTTGTCGCGGTAGGACTGCACGGCCTCGCGGGGCTCCTGAACGGCCTGCCCCTCGAAGACGTGGATCTGGACGCAGTAGAAGCCGTTCTTGTCGCCGTCGTAGTTCCACGAGGTCGTGTACTGGTCACCCCCGTCGATCGACCAGTGGGACCACTGCAGGCCGTCGGGCAGGTATCCCACCTTGACGCGTCCGAAGGCCTTTCCGTCGCCCAGGTCTCCGAAGTCGAGGGTGGGCGACGGGGTGGGCAGCGGGGGCGGCTCGAAGGGCTGCGGCACAGCGGATCCGGTGCTGTCGGGTGACACCACCGCGGCCGCGGGCCCCGGCACGGCCGTGTGCCCGGAGGCGAGGGTCAGACCGGTGGGCACCGTGATCCCCACGACGGCCACCGCGGCGGCCACCGCGGCGTACCTGGTCCGCACCGTCCTGCGCCGTGAGGAGCGGATGACCCGGTCCACCAGGTCGGGCGCGGCGCGCAGCCGCGCCGTCTCGTCCGCCATGATCTGGCGGAGGTCGTCCTCAAGCATGGACATTCCTGATCAGCCCTTCCACTGATTCGGCGCCGAGCGCCGACCGGAGCTTGGTGAGCGCTTTCGACGCCTGGCTTTTCACGGTGCCCACCGAGCAGCCGAGGATCTCCGCGGTCTGGGTCTCGCCGAGGTCCTCCCAGTAACGCAGGACGACCACCGCGCGCTGCCGGGGAGGCAGGGCCCGCAGGGCGTCCATGAGCACGTGGCGCAGGTCGACGTCGGTCTCCCCGACCGGCAGCTCGGGCGGGGTGTGCGTCGGGAGGATCCGCAGGATCGCCCGGCGGCGGGCGCGGCTGATGGCGGTGTTGACGATGACGCGGCGGACATAGGGCTCGGGGCTGTCGTGACGCACCCGGTCCCACTTGCGGTAGGTGCGCTCCAGCGCCGTCTGCAGCAGATCCTCCGCGTCCCGTTCGTCACCGCACGCGAGGTAGGCGACCCGCAGCAGGCTGGTGCCACGCGCGGCGACGAACGCGCCGAACCCGTCGTCCTCCGGGCCGCTCACGCCTGTTCATCCGATTTCATGCCCTCTAATACGCCTGGACCGGACAGACCGTTGCCCGCATCGACCTCCCTGATTCCGGGAGACTCATGGATTCGGCGGGCAACGTCCCGGACGGCCCAGGCGTATTAGGTGGCATGCGAACTGATCATTCGAGGGACCGGACAACGCGCCCGGCCACGCCGATCCGCCGGTTGACCGCGACAGGGATCGGTCTGGCCGTGGTGGGCGCCATCGCGCTGTCGAGTCCGCAGCCCGTACCGGCTCTCCGGCCCGCGGCCGCCTCTCAGGCGGTGACGGCTCCGGCGGAGGGCGCCTACTGGCATACCCGGACGCTCTGGAAGGGCACCTACTCCCACCAGCTCGGGCGTGGGAAGAACCGCTACTGGGTGGAGCAGCAGTCCGTCGCGGAGAGATGGACCGCGCTCGACGGCAGGACCTGGCGGGGATTCCGGGATCTCGGCGTGCGTCCGAAGAGCGCCGCGGACGAGCGGGCATGGCGCCGCGACGGCTCCCCGACCACCTGGACCCGCACCGCGAACGGCATGACGGCCTCCCTGTCCACCAAGCCGGACAAGGGCATGGTCATTCTCGACAAGGGCGCAAAAGGCGCTCCCCTGATCGGGTTCGACCTGGTCGACCGGATGCTGTCGTACGAGCAGGCCCAGGCTCTGCCCACGGACCCGGCTGGGCTGAAGGCCTGGATCGACAAGGCGTCGCGGGATCCGAACGCCCACGTCTCCGACGACTTCCGCGAGAGCTATGTGAGGGGGCAGCTGGTCGGCATACTGTCCGAAGCCCCGGTGAAGGAGGTCCGCGCCGCGGCGTACGAGGCGCTGCCGACGATGCCCGGCGTCCGTTCCCTGGGGAAGGTCGAGGACCCGCGGGGCAGGACCGGCCAGGGCTTCCTCGTCGACGTCGACTCGGGCAAGGGCTCCGGCGGATCACGGCAGAAGCAGTTCACCGTCACTGAGCGGCTGATCGTCGACACCGGCACGATGACGCCCCTGGCCTCCGACGTGAAGACCATGGTGGACGGCGAGCCGTTCCCCGCCAAGACCTCCACCACGATCACGCTCCAGGCCGGTTGGACCGACGGCGAGCCGGCGGTGCCCGCCCTCCCGTGAAGGACTCCGGCGTTCCCGGGACCGGGGAGGTCCTGGGAACGCGTCATGAGACGGGACGGCCATTCGGGCGGGGCCTTCGATCTGGCCCCCGTCGCCGGCGTGTGCGCGGGCTCGGCTCCGGCCGCGGGGGCCTGGAGCGGAGCCCGCGCACGCGTCTGGGCGGCGGTCACGGCACGGCGTCCACGTGCCCGGCCGGCATGCGACGGGCGCCCACCCCAGCCGGAGATCCGGGCGGGCCGGCCACGGGAGCGTGCGGCTATCTCTTGACCAGGACCTGCTGGGTCGGGAAGGGCGTGAGCGGCCGCCCGCCCTTCGCCAGGGGCGCGGTGGGGCCGCACAGGGCCTGGACCATGTGGTCCCCGAGCGCGAGATCGATCGCGTGGGGCTGGAGAACGCCGTTCTCGTCGAAGCGCTGGTACTTCATCAGGTTTATCCCCAAGGAGAGCTGGCGGCGGCCGTCCGGGCTGGACAGCGAGAACGTGCCCATCCCGAACACCCCTCCGTCGTGGCCCCAGAACCGGCCGCACGGCAGGTCCTGGGCGTAGAGGCCGAGCCCGTAGTTCATCAGGACGTTGCCCTGGCCGTCGGTGACCGGCACCGTGGTCTGCATCTGGGCGAGCTGCGCGGAGCCGAGGAGCCTGCCGCCCAGCAGCGCCCGGTAGAACCGGTTGAGGTCGTCCATCGTCGAGACGACCGCGCCCGCCGTGCCCGCCCAGGACATGTCGTAGACGCTGTAGTCGCGCGGCGGGTCGATGTAGCCGTAGAACGACTCGTAGGCCCTGGAGTGCGGCCCGGGGATCAGCGGCGTGCGCGGGAAGGAGGTGTCACGCAGCCCGGCCCTGCGGATCACGTGCCGGGTGATGTACGGCTCGGCGGCGGTGCCGGTCACCTTCTCCAGCAGCAGGCCGGCGATGATGTAGTTGGTGTTGGAGTAGGACCAGTTCTGGCCCGGCTCCCCCGTGGACGGCGCCTCCAGGCCGAACCCCACCAGCTCCTCGGGGGAGAAGGCGCGGAAGCGGTTGTCGTCCAGGCTGGCGGTGGAGCCCTGCTGGAGGGAGGGGAAGGCGCCGAGGACGTAGTCGCCGATGCCGCTGGTGTGGTTGAGCAGCATCCGCACCGTGATCTTCTGGCCGCGCTCCCCCGGGATCAGCTCGGGCAGGTAGCGCGCGACGGGCGCGTCCAGCTCGATCCGCCCCCGCTCGACCTGCTGGAGGATCGCGACCGCCGTGAAGGTCTTGGTGATGCTGCCGACCCGGTGGAGCATCCCGGGGCGGACCGGCCGCTTGGTGCGCACGTCGGCGACCCCGGCCGCCCCGCTCCAGTCCGCGCCGGCGTCCCGCACGGCGGAGTAGGCGCCGTACATCCCGGCCTCGCGGATCGCGTCGAGGCCGCGCCGGAGCGCCTCGCGGTCGAGTCCGGCCGGGGGGCCGGCCGTCGCGGCCGTCGCGGCGGGCGTGGTGGGCACGGCGGCCCAGGTGGCGGGTGCGGCGGCCCAGGTCACGAGCACCGCGCTCAGCCCGAGTCCGGCGATCGTCCGTCCACGGTGGTGGGGTCGCGCGAGAGGCATCGCCCGTCAGCTCCTCAGGTCCGGAAAAATACGACATGACGATCATCGCAATCCGGTCCCGGCCCTCCCTCCTCTCTCTGGATGATCCAGCCTTCATCCGCCGGGACGAAGCCGCCTCGATGTCACATGACAACCGTCATCCGGCCGGCATGACGGCCGTCACCGGACGGCCACCGGGGAGGAGGCCCCGCGCACCAGCCGGGTGGGGGCGCCGGAGCCGTCGGCGGGCACCGACCAGACGTCCCCGGCCCTGCCGTACATCACCGTGCGCCCGTCGAGCCACGCCACCTGGTCGTCGACGCTGGCCCGCTCGGCCAGCGGCGTCTCCCGCATGGTGGCCAGGTCCAGCAGGTGGAGCCGCCACATCCGGGCGGGGTCGGCCGAGACCCGCTTCTTGAACACCAGGCGCGTCCCGTCGGGCGACAGCGACGGGCACTCGGCGTTCTCCCGCAGCGCGCGGGCCTGCCACCTGCCGTAGTCGCCCTCCACGAGGTAGGTCTTCCCGCCGGTGGCCACCGTCGCGTAGAACCGGTTGTCGTCGGCGGCGAAGGTCACGCCCCAGTAGTTCACGTCGGGGGCGTGGTAGCGGCGGCCGTTCAGGGTCAGCGGGATGTCCTCGATGTTGGTCACGGCGTAGCCGGTGCGGGTGTCCAGGATGCCGGTCCAGGTGGAGAAGCCTCCCTCGCTGTAGGAGTCTCCGGTGACGAACACCGTCCACGACGCCATCCGGCCGCTCTGCGACATCCTGGCCCGGTTCGGGATGCCGGCCAGCTTGATCCGGCGCGTCTCCCGCATCGAGCGGTCGAGGATCACCGCGTGCGTGGTGGCCACCGGCCCCGGCCGGGCCACCAGGCAGATCGAGGTCCCGCCGCCCGTGGAGAAGCGGTCGCAGGCCGGGCCGCCGGCCTCGGGCACGGCCGAGGTCGCGGTCAGCGGCACCCCGGCGACCCGGCCGGCCGCCGTACGGAACATCAGCTGCCCGGGACGGAGCGCGCTCTCCCGCCCCGCCTCCTCCTGGACCGGGGCGGGGTCGCGGCGCGCGGCCCAGGCCGCGTAGCCGGCCGCCGCGCCGCCGAGGACGGCAAGGGCGGCCAGCAGCACCAGCAGGCGCCGTACCGGGGTCATGGCCTCCTCCCCGTCACCGGCCGGGGACCGGATGCCCGTGTCACCGTCACCGTCATGGTCATGGTCATGGCCTCCTCCTCGGCGCCCGGCGCCCACGTCATCGGCGGTGTCATGCGTGCCTCCGCACGACGGACCAGGCCCCCAGCAGGCACACCGCGAGCCCGGCGGCCATGACGGCGAGCCCCTGGGCGCTCCCCCACACCGTCCAGACGGCGCCGAACAGGATCGAGGAGAGCAGCCGGGCGCCCGCCTGGCCGGTCTGGAGCAGGGCCAGGCCGCTGGTGCGCAGGTGGGCCGGGAGCATCGGACCCGCCACGGCCATCAGCACGCCGTCGGTGGCGGCGTAGAAGGCCCCCTGCAGGACCAGCACGGCGACGAGCCATCCCGGCCCGATCAGCACCAGGTAGGCGGCGATCAGCGCCACATGCCCGGCCAGGAAGACCGGTACGCGGCCCAGCCGGTCGGCCAGCCGCCCGACGGGCACGGCCAGCAGCAGGTAGGCGGCGGCGGTGCCCAGGGGCAGCAGCGGGAAGTATTCGGCGCCGAACCCGCCGCGCTTCTGCAGGAGCAGGTAGACGAAGGCGTCGCTGAGCGTGACCAGCCCGAGGAGCGCGGCCACCACGCACACCCGCCGGAACGCCGCCTCGCGCAGCAGCGCGGCCACCGCGCGCGGCGAGGTCGCCGGGCGCGGGCCCGGCAGCGGCGGCCGCGGGTCGCGGACGTACATGACCAGCAGCAGCACGCCGAGCACCGCCACGCAGAAGCTGACCACGAACACCGCGTCGTAGGCTCCGCCGGTGCCCGTCAGGACGGCGAAGGCCACCAGCGGGCCGAGCAGCGCGCCGAAGGTGTCCATGGCCCGGTGCACGCCGAACGCCTGCCCGAGGCCGTCCGGCGGGACGCTCAGCGAGATCAGCGCGTCCCGCGGGGCCGTGCGCAGCCCCTTGCCCGTCCGGTCCGCGGCGATCACCGCGCCCAGCGCCGTGACGGAGCCGCCGGCCGCGAGCAGGGCGAGCCTGCACAGCGCCGACAGGCCGTATCCGAGGCCGGCGACCAGCTTGCGCCGCTGCCACCGGTCGGCGAGGTTGCCGCCGGCCAGGCGGACCAGCGCGGTCACCCCGAAGGAGAGCCCGTCCAGCAGGCCGAACTGCAGCAGGTTGAGCCCGAGGGAGAGCGTCAGGTAGAGCGGGAGCACGGCCGTGACCATCTCCGAGGAGATGTCGGTGACCAGGCTGACCGCCCCGAGCGCGAGCACGTTCCCGGGGACTGCGAAGGAGAGCCGGGACCGCGGGCGTGCTCCGTCCGCGGCCCGGCTTGCCGAGATGTACATCTAGTGGCAGGTGTAGGTGGGGCTGCTGTCCTTGACCGCGCCGTCGGTCCCGATGAGCTGCGAGGAGAAGGAGTCGGGGCCGAACTTCAGCTTGAGCACTCCGTAGATGTCCTGCAGCCGCTTCTGGCTGTTGGGCTGGACGTTCTCGATGTTGTACGGCGAGGCGCCGCCCATGCCGCCGAGGATCTCCACGATGCCCTCGGGGTCGGCCTGGGCGTCGGGGTTCTGCGGGGCGAACCGCTCGTAGTGGTGGTCGTGGCCGTTGAGCACCAGGTCGGCCCGGGCGTCATAGAGGATCTTCCAGACCGGCTTGCTCACCGGGTCGTTGCCGTGCTCGCCGGAGCTGAACAGCGGGTGGTGCCAGTAGGCGGCGATGCAGCCCTTGGTGTTGGCGGCCAGGTCGGCCTTGAGCCAGTTGATCTGGGCCGTCTGGTCGAAGTAGTTGGAGTCGAGGGCGACGAAGTGCCAGTTGCCCCGGTCGTAGCTGTAGTAGGTCTTGCCCTGCGGGGTGGCGATGGAGCCGAAGTAGCCCTTGTACCCGGCGTAGGTGCCGGCCGGGTCGTAGGTCTCGTGGTTGCCGGCGACCGGGCGCGTCTTGCTCTTGAACTTGCCCCAGGTCTTGTCGTAGTAGTTCTGGAAGTCCGAGAGCCGGGCGTCGTCGTACTGGTTGTCGCCCATGGTGATGACGAACTCGGGGTTCATCGCCTGGACCTGCGCCGCCGTCTTGGGGTGGGCGCAGGAGCTGGAGCTCGCGGTGCACTGGGCGGCGATGTCACCGGCCGCCGCGACGACGAAGGTGTCGCCCGGGGGCACGGTCGGGGTCACCGTCGGGGTGGGGCTGGGCGTGGCGGTGTCGCCGCCGAACACCTGGAACTCATACAGGGAGTAGCCGTACTCGGTGCCCCGGGCCGTGCCGTACATGCGCACGTAGCGGCCCGAGCCCGACAGGCCCGTCAGGTCGTCCTGACCACCGTCGCCGCTGGTGGTGGAGTAGATGGTCGTCCAGCTCGCGGCGTCGGCGGAGACCTGGATCTTGTAGGCCCTGCCGTAGGCGGCCTCCCAGAACAGTTTGACCCGGGAGATCGGGGTGACCGCGCCCAGGTCGACGCGGATCCACTGCGGGTCGCTGCCCTCCAGGGAGGCCCAGCGGGTCGAGGTGAGGTCGCCGTCGACCGCCTTGCCCGAGCTGTAGGAGGAACCCTCCTTGGACGAGGAGGAGGCGGGCTTGCCCTGCGACAGCAGGGTCTCGGCCGCTTCGGCGCGGCCGGCGGCGACGAGGAGGCCCGCGATGAGGGCGGCGACCGCCACGAGGGCCGGTAAGAGGAGGCGGGGGGCGGGACGAGGCGTCGTTGAAGACACAGGCTGTCTCCTGAGGGGTGAGAGGAGAAGATCACGGCACCGACCACGGCGCCGTGCGACACGCGGCCGGGGCAGCACATCTCTTACTGAGCACGTCACGTCCTCCGGGGGACGCCGTGCCAAGCCGCTCACCGGCATCCTGGCAAGCGGCCAGTACGGTGTCAACGGAAGTTAGGAAGGTTTCCTAACTTGTCTCCAGCCGGCCCCCGGGAAGACCCCCGCCGGAAACGCGCCCCGCGGACGCCCGGACGGGTGGCGCTCAGCCCTCGGCGCGCACGGCCTCGAGGTAGGCGGTGATGGCGTCGCGGTTCCTGGCCAGGCAGGCGATGCGCTCGTCCATGCGGTCACGCTCCCGCTCCAGGAGCGCGAGCAGCTCGGGCGTGGCGTCCGAGAACAGGATCGTGCACGGCCTGTCCAGGAACGGCAGGATCTGGCGGATGACCCGGGTGGGCAGGCCGACCTCGAGCAGGCCGCGGATCTGCTGGACCCGGTCGACCAGGCACTCGCCGTAGTCCCGGTAGCCGTTGTCCCGCCGGGCCGGGGTGATGAGCCCCTGCTCCTCGTAGTAGCGCAGGAGCCTCGTCGGGGTGCCGGTACGGCGGGAGAGCTCGCCGATGCGCATGTGACCACTCTCGATTCCGGTCCTGGACGCCGGGACTTGACCTTCACATCAGTGTGAAGCTTGATGATCCCGTCATGACGTGCGAGACACCGTGCTCCCGTGTCGACGACAGTCCGTGCATCCATGACAGGAACTCCCGTGAACAACGCGCCGACCTCCACCGATCCGGCGACGGTCCGCAGCCCGGCGGCCCTCGCCGTGCTCTCGGTGGCGCAATTCCTCATCGCCCTCGACTACTCGATCGTCTATGTCGCCCTGCCCAGCCTCGCCCGTGACCTGCACCTCACCCCGGCCGTCGCCCAGTGGGTGGTCAGCGCCTACGCGGTCCTGTTCGCCGGGTTCCTGATGGTCGGGGGCCGCCTCACCGACCGGGTGGGGGCCAGGCGGCTCCTCATCGTCGCGGTCACCCTCTTCGGCGCCGCGAGCGTCGTCGGCGGCGCGGCCCAGGACGGGACGGCCCTGCTGCTCGCACGCGGCGCGCAGGGGTTCTGCACGGCGCTGCTGCAGCCGGCCGTGCTCGGTCTCATCGGGACGACCTTCCCGGCGGGGCCGTCCCGGAGCAGGGCCCTGGCGATATGGGGCGCGGTCGGCGCGTCGGGGCTCGCCGTCGGCGTCGTCCTCGGCGGCCTGCTCACCACGGTGTCGTGGCGGCTGACGTTCTTCATCAACGTCCCGCTGACGCTGCTGTGCGCACTGGGGGCGGCCAGGTGGTTCGGCCGGGCCCACGACCGGGACCGCACGGACCGGATCCCGGTGCTCGCCTCCGTCCTCGGCACCGGCGCCATGCTCTGCCTGGTCGTGGGACTCACCCTCAGCGCCGACCAGGGCTGGGACTCGGCGCCGGCGCTCGTCTCGCTCGGCCTCGCCCTGCTGCTGTCCCTCGGGTTCGCGCTGAACGAGAACAGGCCGCGGGGCGTCCTGATCGAGCCGGTCCTGCGGCGGACCCGATCGCTCCGGACGGGGGCGGCGGCGACCGCGCTCTACATGGCGAGCGTGGGCTCGGAGTTCTACCTCGTGACCCTTCTCCTGCAGTCCACGAAGGGCTACCCGCCGTTGCAGGCGGGACTCGCCTTCCTGCCGCTCGCCGTCATGGTCACCGTCGGGAGCATGGCGGCCGGCCGCGCGGTCCGGAGGTTCAGCGCTCCGGCCGTGCTCGCCGGCGGATTCGGCACGGCCGCCGCCGGTCTCGGCTGGCTCTCCTTCGCCCTGCACGGAGACTCCTACGTCGCCGACCTGCTCGGCGGGCTGATCGCCAGCGGCTTCGGGCACGGGGTCATCTACACCTCGATGTTCGTCATCGGCACCCGGGACGTGCCTTCCGAGCACCAGGGCACCGCCGGAGCGCTGCTGACGACCTCCCAGTATCTCTCGGCGGCCGTCACGGTCGCCGTCCTCACGCTCGTGCTCGGCGCGTCGCCGGACGACGGGAGCTTCCGGGCGGCTTTCCTGATCACCACCGCGGCCGCGGCGGCCGGGGCCGTACTGGCAGCGGTACGGCGCCGCCGGCTCGCGCCCGCCGGGCGGTGAGGGAGACCGGTCGCGGCCGGTCCCCGCACCGCCCGGGGCGGCCGGTCTCCGGGCTCAGGCCCCCAGGCAGGCGGGGCCCAGCAGCTGCTTCAGGTCGCCCATCAGCGCCGGGGAGGGCGCCACGCGCAGGCGGTCGTCCAGCCGGACGACGGTGGTCTTCGGGCCGTTGTGGACCTGGAGGTGGACCTCGGTGGTGCCGGGGTGGGCGGTCAGGACCTCCTTGAGGCGGCCGACCACCGGAGGGGTGCAGCGGGTGAGGGGGAGGCTGACCGCCAGGGGACCGCCGCTCTCGCGCGTCAGGTCGGGGGCGGTCACCTCCATGGCGATGATCTTCCCGACGTCCTCGCGCTTGTCCAGGCGGCCCTTGACGAAGACGATGGCGTCCTCGGCCAGGACCGTCGCGCAGAGCTGGTACGCCGAGGGGAAGATCATCACCTCGATGGCGCCCTCCAGGTCCTCCAGCATGGTCAGGACCCAGGTGTCGCCCTTCTTGGTGACCTTGCGCTGGACGCCGCTCAGGATGCCGCCCACCGTGACGATCTGGCCGTCGGGGCGGTTCTCGTCCTGGAGCGCGGCGACCGAGCAGTCGGCGCCGGAGGCGAGGATGTGCTCCACGCCGAAGAGCGGGTGGTCGGAGACGTAGAGGCCGAGCATCTCCCGCTCGAACTGGAGCAGGGTGGTCTTGTCCCACTCCCCGGGCGGGATCTGCACGTCGAAGGTCTGGTCCTCGGCGCCCTCGATGGCCCCGAACAGGGAGTCCTGCCCCTGCGCCTCGTTCTTCTTGATGCCGATGATGCTGTCGACGGCCTGCTCGTGGACCATCACCAGGCCCTTGCGCTCGTGCGCGAACGAGTCGAAGGCCCCCGCCTTGATCAGCGACTCGATGACCCGCTTGTTGCAGACCACCATCGGGACCTTGCGCAGGAAGTCCTTGAAGTCGGCGAAGCGGGTCTTCTCCCTGCGGGCGGCGATGATCCCGTCGACCACGTTGCCGCCGACGTTGCGGATGGCCGACAGGCCGAACCGGACGTCGCTGCCGCGCGGGGTGAAGTCGAAGTCGGAGTCGTTGACGTCCGGCGGGAGCACCTTGATGCCCATGCGCCGGCACTCGTTGAGGTAGAGGGCCGACTTGTCCTTGTCGTCCTTGACGGAGGTCAGCAGGCCGGCCATGTACTCGGCCGGGTAGTTGGCCTTGAGGTAGCCGGTCCAGTAGCAGACCAGGCCGTAGGCGGCGGTGTGGGCCTTGTTGAAGGCGTAGTCGGAGAAGGGGAGCAGGATGTCCCACAGGGCCTTGATCGCGGCGGCCGAGTAGCCGTTGTCCTTCATGCCCTGCTCGAAGAACTCGTACTGCTTGTCCAGCTCCGACTTCTTCTTCTTGCCCATCGCGCGGCGCAGCAGGTCGGCCTTGCCGAGGGAGAACCCGGCGACCTTCTGCGCGATGGCCATGACCTGCTCCTGGTAGACGATCAGACCGTAGGTCGTGTCGAGGATCTCCTTGAGCGGCTCCTCCAGCTCGGGATGGATCGGGGTGATCTCCTGCTGGCCGTTCTTGCGCATCGCGTAGTTGGTGTGGGAGTTGGCTCCCATCGGGCCCGGCCGGTAGAGCGCGAGCGCCGCCGAGATGTCCTCGAAGTTGTCGGGACGCATCAACCGCAGCAGCGAGCGCATGCCGCCGCCGTCGACCTGGAACACGCCGAGGGTGTCGCCGCGGGCCAGCAGCTCGTAGGTCTTGGCGTCGTCGAGGGGCAGTTCGAGCAGGTCGATCTTGGTGCCGGTGTTGGCCTCGATGGCGTTCAGGCAGTCGTCGATGATCGTGAGGTTGCGCAGGCCCAGGAAGTCCATCTTGAGCAGGCCGAGCGTCTCGCAGGTCGGGTAGTCGAACTGCGTGATGATCACGCCGTCGGAGTCGCGGCGCATGATCGGGATGTAGTCGGTCAGCACCTCCGAGGACATGATCACACCGGCGGCGTGCACGCCGGTCTGCCGGATCAGGCCCTCCAGGCCCCTGCCCAGGTCGATGGCCGACTTGACGTCGACGTCCTCGTCGTACAGCTTGCGCAGCTCACCGGCCTCGTTGTAGCGCGGGTGGTCCTTGTCGAAGATGCCCGACAGCGGGATGTCCTTGCCCATCACCGCGGGCGGGAACGCCTTGGAGACCTTGTCGCCCAGCGCGTACGGGTGGCCGAGGACGCGGGCGGCGTCCTTGATGGCCGCCTTCGCCTTGATGGTGCCGAAGGTGGCGATCATGGCGACCTTGTCGGCGCCGTACTTCTCGGTCACGTAGCGGATCACGTCGCCGCGCCGGCGCTCGTCGAAGTCGATGTCGACGTCGGGCATGGAGACGCGGTCGGGGTTGAGGAACCGCTCGAAGATCAGGCCGTGCGGCAGCGGGTCGAGGTCGGTGATGCCCAGCGCGTACGCCGCCAGCGAGCCGGCCGCCGAGCCACGGCCGGGACCGACCCGGATGCCGTTGTTCTTGGCCCACATGATGAAGTCGGCGACCACGAGGAAGTAGGAGGGGAACCCCATCTGCAGGATGACGTCCATCTCGAAGTCGATCTGCCTGCGGTGCTCGTCGTCGATGCCCTGGGGGAAGCGGCGCTCCATGCCCCGCTGGATCTCCTTGCGGAACCAGCTCTCCTCGGTCTCCCCCTCGGGCACCGGGAAGGTCGGCATCAGGTTCTTGAAGCCGAACATGCCGGTCGGGTCGACCTTCTCGGCGACCAGCAGCGTGTTGCGGCAGCCCTCGGCCCACAGGTCGGAGGAGTCGACCGCGCGCATCTCGTCGGCGGTCTTGATGTAGTAGCCGCTGCCGTCGAAGCGGAACCGGTCGGGGTCGGACAGCTGCTTGCCGGTCTGGATGCACAGCAGCGCGTCGTGGGAGGTCGCGTCCGACTCGTAGGTGTAGTGGGAGTCGTTGGTGACCAGCGGCGGGATGTTCAGCTCCCGGGAGATGCGGGTCAGGCCGTCGCGGACCCGGCGCTCGATGTCGAGCCCGTGGTCCATGATCTCCAGGTAGTAGTTGTCCTTGCCGAACAGCTCCTGGAACTTCGCCGCCGCCGCCAGCGCCTCGTCGTACTGGCCCAGGCGCAGCCGGGTCTGCACCTCGCCCGACGGGCAGCCGGTCGTGGCCATCAGCCCCTCGGCGTGCTCGGCGAGGGTCTCGGCGTCCATCCGGGCCCACTTGCGCACGAAGCCCTCGGTGTAGGCGCGCGAGGAGAGCTTCATCAGGTTGCTCAGACCCTTGGCGTTCTTCGCCCAGATCGTCATGTGGGTGTAGTAGCCACCCGCCGACACGTCGTCCCGCTTCTGGTGCGGCTCGCCCCACAGCACCGGCTTCTTCTGGTGCCGGGAGGCGGGGGCGACGTAGGCCTCGATGCCGATGACCGGCTTGATCCCGGCCCCGGTGGCCTGCTTGTAGAAGTCGTAGGCGCCGTGCATGTTGCCGTGGTCGGTGATCGCGATGGCGGGCATGCCCAGGTCGCCGACCTGTTTGAACATCTGCTTCAGGCGAGCGGCCCCATCGAGCATGGAGTACTCGGTGTGAACGTGAAGATGCACAAACGAGTCGGACATGCGGCCTCGTTCCTCCCCCTAGTCGCGTGTCGGCGTGGGAAGCCTACGCGTGTTTGCCCCCCGCTGTGGCCCCCCGCGGCCCCACACTTCGCCACCTTTCGCAGCGCCCGCCGTCGAGCACTCAGAGTGGCGATCGGCTACTTTGGGTAATGATGTTTCCGGGGCGGGCATACGGGGGGAACGCGTGAAGACCGACGAGGGCTACAGCCACGCGCTCGGCAACCGCCAGGTGCAGATGATCGCGATCGGCGGCGCGATCGGCGTCGGGCTGTTCCTCGGGGCCGGCGGACGGCTCCAGGCCGCCGGTCCGGCGCTGGTGCTGTCGTACGCGGCCGCCGGGCTCGCGGCCTTCTTCGTCATGCGGGCCCTCGGCGAGCTGGTCCTCTACAAGCCGACCTCGGGCTCATTCGTAGACTACGCCGCCGACTTCGTCGGACCGTGGGCGGCCTTCGCCAGCGGCTGGATGTACTGGATCAACTGGGCCTTCACCGGCATCGCCGAGCTGACCGCGATCTCCATCTACGTGCACCTGTGGGCCCCGCAGTTCCCCCGATGGCTCACCGCCCTCATCGCGCTGGCGTTCGTGCTGACCGTCAACCTGCTGTCGGTGCGCCTGTTCGGCGAGCTGGAGTTCTGGTTCGCGCTGCTCAAGGTCCTGGCGATCTGCGCGTTCCTGGTGACCGGGCTGGTGCTGGTGATCTTCGGGATGGGCCTGGGCGGCAGCACCGCGGGGGTGGGCAACCTCGCCGCCCACGGCGGCTTCGCCCCCAACGGGTTCCCGGTGGTGCTGATGAGCCTCCAGTCGGTGATCTTCGCCTACTCCTCGATCGAGCTGGTCGGCATCGCCGCGGGCGAGACGAAGAACGCCAGGGAGGTCCTGCCCAGGGCGATCAACGGCGTGATCTGGCGGATCATGATCTTCTACGTCGGCTCCGTCCTGCTGCTGGCGATGGTCCTGCCGTGGACCGCCTACGGCCCGGCCCAGTCCCCGTTCGTGACGGTCTTCGCCGCGCTCGGCGTCCCCTGGGCCGCCGACGCCATGAACCTGATCGTCATCACCGCGGCCCTGTCGTCGTGCAACTCCGGCCTCTACTCCACCGGCCGGATCCTGCGCGCCATGGCCGTCAAGGGCGAGGCCCCCGCCTTCGCCGGGCTGCTCAGCTCCCGCCAGGTCCCCTACGGCGGCATCCTCCTCACGGCCGCGGTGTTCGTCGCCGGGGTGGTCCTCTACTACTACGTCCCGGAGCGGGCCTTCAACATCGCCACCGCGATCGCCTCCCTGGGCGTGATCACCACCTGGGGCACCCTGGTCTTCTGCCAGATCCGGCTGCGCCGCGCCGCCGAGCAGGGCCTGCTCGAACGCCCCGCCTTCCGGATGCCGGGCGCGCCGTACACCGGCTGGTCCACCCTGGCCTTCCTCGCGCTGGTGGTGCTGCTCATGCCGTTCGCCGACGCCGACCAGCGCATCGCCTTCTTCTGCATCCCGCTGCTGGCCGCCGCCATCGCGACGGGCTGGCGGATCGTCGACTCACGCCGCGGCACCGAGATGCTCTTCGACTGACGGCGTCCGGGCGCGCCGTGGTGCGGGCGCCCGGCACCGCGCGGCCGCCGTCCGGCCCGCGGCGGGCACGGGGTCAGTCCTGACCGGCCGCCCTGCGCTCCTCGGCCAGGTGCAGCCCCGCCTCGATCACGGCGTTCATGATGGGCGCCAGCCGCGCCTCGCCCAGGGTGGGGGCGCGGCGGGCCATCTCGGCGACCAGGCGGCGCTCGCGGTCCATGTCACGGCCGGCGAAACCGCCGACGGGCTTGAGGCTCTGGATGACCCCGGCGAGCTCGGCGCGGCGTTCGAGCAGGACGGCCAGGGCCGCGTCGACACGGTCGACGGCGCCCCGGGCGGCCAGGACGGAGTCGGGGGTCTCGCGGCGGGTGAGCGCGCCGACGATCCGCACGGCCTCCTGGGCGGCGAGGACGGCCCGCTCGGCGGCGTCGGGGGCCAGGAGCAGGCCGTCGGCCCCGGCGGCGACCGCCGCGGCGGCCAGCGCGGGATCCCCGCCGAGGTCGGCCAGCACGGGGCGGCCGGACCGCTCCCGGGCGGCGCGCATCAGGGTCAGGTCGAGGGTCACCCCGGCCAGGTGCGTGCGGCTGCCGCTCTCGCAGAGCACGACCCGGTCGTTGCCCTCGGCCACGCAGTAGTCGGCGATGGCCAGCCACTCCTCCAGGGTCGCGGCCGGGCCGCGCTGGACGACCACGGGCAGGCCCAGCCGGGCGACCGCGCGGACGAGCCGGAAGTCCTGCATCCAGGCCGCGCCGACCACCACGCCGTCGGCGTCGGCGAGGATCTCCGGCAGGTCTTCCGCCGAGAACGGCTCCACCAGGATCGGCCCGGCCCACTCGGCGCGGACCGCCGCCACGGCCTCGGCCGCCGGCACCCGTCCGTGGTGGTCGCGCAGGCTGATCCAGCGGGCGTCCGCCCCCGGGCCGCCGACCACCACGGCCGGTCCGGCCCCCACCGTGAGCGTCCCCAGCTTCACGGCTCCGCGCTCCAGGTGTGCGGTCAACAACGACATCTCGGCTCCTCATGCTCAGCCGGCGCACATCCGCGAGCCGGCGAATCGTAAGAAACAAAAAAGGCAGAGAACGTGTCTCTGCCTCGTGCCGGCTCCGGGTGGTCGCTAGATCACACTGTCACGACCGGCCCTCCGGAGCCGGCTCGATAAACGCGAAATAGCAAGTCATGGGATCGACGATAGGCCATCTCCCCACCGGGCGCCACCTGTTGGACAGCACGTCTCGAATCGTGGACACCCGGGTCTCGCGAGAGTCGATCACCCTTCCCGGCCTATGAGAGTATTCGGGGGTTTAGAAAGGGGTAGGTGCGGTTGATGGCCGAAGCACAGTCTTCTGAGGGACGTCGCATTGCCGCCCGCTACCACCTGCGCGAGCCCATCGGCCGGGGTGGCATGGGCATCGTCTGGCGGGCCCACGACGAGCTCCTCGACCGGGAGGTCGCGGTCAAGGAGGTCCGCTACGCCGACATGCTCGGCGAGGACAACCAGGAAGACTTCAACCGGCGCACCAAGCGCGAGGCGCGGGCCGCCGGCCGGCTGACGCACCCGAACGTGGTGGTCGTCCACGACGTGGTCGAGGAGGACGGGCGCCCCTGGATCGTCATGCAGCTCGTGGAGTCCCGCTCGCTCGGCAAGGTCCTGCGCCAGGACGGGCCGCTGCGGCCCGAGCGGGTCGCCGAGATCGGGCTCCAGGTGCTGGAGGCGCTGCGCGCCGCGCACGCGCAGGGGGTGCTGCACCGGGACGTCAAGCCGGAGAACGTGCTGCTGGCCGACGACGGCCGGGTGGTGCTGACCGACTTCGGCATCGCGACGCTGGAGGCCGAGACCGCGCTGACCATGACCGGGATCGCGGGCACGCCCGCGTTCATCCCGCCGGAGCGGATCAAGGGGGCCAGCGCGCAGCGCGAGTCGGACCTGTGGTCCCTCGGGGCGACGCTGTACGCGGCCGTGGAGGGCAAGCCGCCGCACGAGCGGGGCGGGGCGCTGCCGACCATGCACGCCGTGCTGAACGACGAGCCGGAGCCCCCGGTCCGCGCCGGACGGCTGCTGACCACGGTGCTCGACGGACTGCTGCGCAAGGACCCGGCCCAGCGCATGTCCTACGACGAGGCCGCGCGCCTGCTGCGCGAGGTGGCCGAGGGCGGCCGGCAGCGGACCCCCAAGCCCGCCGGTCCCGCCAAGACCGCCCTCATGCCGGCCGTGTCCGCCTCGGCGACGGCCGAGACCGACCCCGGGATCAGATACGAGCCCGAGGGCTTCCCCGCGACCGGGGTGAAGCTGGAGCCCGCCGTACCGGCCCCCGCCAAGGGCTCGCCGCCCGCCGCGCCGGCACCGCGCGAGCCCGCCGCGAAGGTGCGGCAGGAGCCCGCCCCCACGCCGGCCCCCGCGCCCGCCTCTACGCCGGCTCCCGAGCCCGCGCACAGGCCGGCTCCCAGGCCCGTCTCCCGGCCGGCCCCCTCGACGAGACGCGAGCCCTTCCCACCGGTACGGCCGGAACCCGCGCCCGAGCCGGTCCCCGCGCCCAGGCCCGAGCCGGTCGTGCCCGTCCCGCCAGCGCGGCAGGAGCCCGGCACCGGCCCCCGGCCCGCACCGGCCGCCACACCGATGGAGAGCTACCGCTCCACCTCGCCGACGGTCCTCTCGCGGGGCCCCCGGTCGCAGGTGAAACGGGGCCTGCTGGTGATCGTGCCCGCGGTCCTGGTCGTCGGCGCGGTCGCCGGCTGGCTGGGGATGCGCAGCCGCGAGTCGGACACCCCGCCGGCCTCGCACGCGAGCAGGCCGACCACGTCGGCGGGGACGGCCAAGGCGACCGCGGAGGCCACCCCCTCCGTCTCCGAGAGTCCCGCCCCCAGTCCCACCAAGACCGAGGAGAAGGACAAGGACAAGGACAAGGAGAAGTCGAAGCTCCCCGACGGCTGGCACATGCACAAGGACGGCAACGGCTTCTCCATCGGCCTGCCCAAGGGCTGGAAGGTGGACAAGCGGCCGGGCCAGCAGGTCTGGTTCCGCGGGTCCGACCGCAGGAGCTTCGTGTTCGTCGAATACGTCGACAAGGCCGGTCCCGACCCGAAGCAGGACTGGTACAACGGAGAGCGGGCCAGCCGGGGGAACTTCCCCGGCTACGAGCGGATCCGGATCGAGAAGGTCGACTACATGGAGAAGGCCGCCGACTGGGAGTTCACCTGGAACACGAGCTCGGGCAAGGCCCGGGTGCTCAACCGGGGGTTCGTGACCAAGGGCGGCCGGGGATACGCGATCTACTGGCACACCCCGGCCGAGGACTGGAAGAAGAACATGCACCTTTTCGAGGGATTCACCCAGACCTTCTCGTCGAAAAAGTGAGACCCGCCCCGACCGGCTACGATTCGTGGGTTTGGGAGGGGCGAGGAGAATGACCGAACGGAAGGTGGCGGGCCGGTATCGCCTGCTCGAACCCATCGGCGAGGGCGGGATGGGCGTCGTCTGGCGTGCCCACGACGAGCTTCTCGACCGGGTCGTGGCGGTCAAGGAGGTCCGCTACCGCGGGGTCGACGAGGCCGCGCGCACGGACCTGAACCGGCGGACGATCCGGGAGGCCCGGACCGCCGGGCGGCTCGACCACCCGTCCGTGATCATCGTGCACGACGTGGTCGAGGAGGAGGGCCGGCCCTGGATCGTCATGCAGATGGTCCGGTCGCGCTCACTGGGCGAGGTCGTCCGCGCGGAGGGGCCGCTGACGCCCGAGCGGGTGGCCTCGGTCGGGTTGCAGGTGCTGGGCGCCCTGCTGGCCGCCCACGCCGCCGGAGTGCTGCACCGGGACGTCAAGCCGGAGAACGTGCTGCTGGCCGACGACGGCCGGGTCGTGCTGACCGACTTCGGGATCGCCTCGATGACGCAGGAGACCGGGATCACCCGGACGGGCGCGATGGTCGGCACCCCCGCCTTCCTGCCCCCGGAACGGCTCCACGGGCTGGCGGCCACCCCCGAGTCGGACCTGTGGTCCCTCGGGGCGACGCTGTACGCGGCCCTGGAGGGGCGTCCGCCGTTCGAGCGGGCCACGGCCGCGGCGACGATGATGGCCGTCCTCCACGGCGAGCCCAGCCCCATGGCGCACAGCGGCCCCCTGGCCGTCGCCATCCTCGGCCTGATGGCCAAGGACCCCGCCACCCGGATGACCGCCGAGCAGGCCACGCCCCTGCTCACCCGCGCGGCCGCGGGCCCGGCCACCGGGCCCCGCGATCCGTCCGGCGGGGCGGCCGCGGCACCCGCCTACCCCGGCCCGGCGCCCTCCCACCCCGGCCACCCCGGCCCGTCGCCCTCCTACCCCGGCCCCTCCGGCCCGGCGTCCGCGCACGCCGACACGCCGTCCCCCTACCCCGGCCATCCCGGTTCGCCGTCCCCCTACCCCGGCCACCCCGGCTCCGTCCCCGTGCACGCCGACGCGGGGCCCCGCTCCGACCAGCCGTCCCGTCCGGCGCACCCCTTCCCTCCGGACGACCCCGCGCACCACGGCGGTCCTCCGTACGGCGCGCAGCACCCGCACGGAGGGCAGCCGCCGTATCCGGCGGGAGCGGCACCGGGCGGATGGCCGCCGCGGCACGCCGGGCAGCCGTCACGGCCGGGAGACCAGCCGCACCACCACGGAGACCCGCTGCACCACTCGGGCGACCCGGCGTGGCCGTCCCACCGGAGCGGCTCCACGCCCGCGGAGCAGCCGCCCCACCGCGGCGAGCCCACCCTCGCCGGGCACCGGCTCTGGTTTCGGCTGAGGCTTGGGCTTCCGCTTGCCTTTATCCGGATCCTGATCGTCGATATCGCTGGC
>NZ_JBSFPS010000017.1:0-61834 GCF_053588315.1 Streptosporangium sp. NPDC003464
CCAGGATGAGCGTGGCGGCGGGCTCGCCGGTGGAGACGGACTCGGGCCGCAGGGTCATCGCCTCCGGCGAGGCCAGGAACAGGCCGACGCCGCCGGGGACACGCGCGACGCGGGCCGCCCCCGGAGGGAACGGCCCGCGTCGGATCTGTTCAGGTCAGTTGATCGTCACGATCGTGCCGGCCTCGTTGGGGTACTCGACGTAGCCGGTCGCCGTCCGGTCCGGCTGGCCGGACCAGGTGGCCGTCAGCGGGAACGTCGTTCCCGGCGTGACCTTCGGCCTGTCGGGCGTCACCGTCAGCGCGCCGGACCCGGAGCCGGCGTCCACGACGTTGATCTGCGTGCTGAACGGCGTCTCGGCGCTCCCGAAGGTGAGCACGTACAGGGTGTACTTGCCGGGCCTGGGGTTGGCCAGGACCGCGCGGTAGTCCTCCCACGAGGTGACCCAGGCCAGGCCCTGCATCGCACCGCCCTCGGTGTAGCCCAGGATGGCGCCGACCTCCGTCTCGGGGTCGCCGGGGATGAGCTTGAAGGAGACGGCCTTGGCGCCTTCGGGCACGACCACGGAGACTTCCTTGCCCCAGATGTCGCTGGGACTCACGGTGCCGGGCACCGGGTCGGCGGAGACGGGCCCGTAGGCCTTGACGGGGAACTTCGACACGCCGGGGGTCACGTCGAAGGTGAGCGAGCCCTCCGGACCCGTGCCCTTGACCTCGGCGGGCGCCTTGGCGCTCAGCGGGGTGACCATCATGGGGCTGCGTACGGCGGTGTTCTTGCCCTGCCAGGTCAGCGAGCCGACGATGGCGCCGGCACCGGTGTGGCGCGTCATCTCCATGGTGACGCTGAATTCCTTGGTCTCACCCGCCTTCTTGAAGACCAGGGTGGAGGGCTGGACCTTGGTCCTGACGCCCGGCAGGTCGACGGCCGCGTGGTAGACACCGGGGGTCAGCGCCGTGACCTTGCGGGTGAGGGTCCTTGAGCCGAACAGGGCGCCGACCGCGATGCTGGGGTAGTTCAGGTCGCTGGTGGCGACGGGCGCGGTGCCGGTGCCGGTCCTGACGCCCAGCCCCTCCAGGTATCCGTACCAGTCCTGGGCCGCGGCGTCGTAGACCAGGCCGGGCCTCAGCATGCGGGCGGGGTCGACGTGACCTGAGCCCTGCGCGAAGAGGTCGGGTGTCTTGGTGTCGTACGCGGTGGTCATCATCGCCGACTTGACGGCGGCGGGCGACAGGAGCGGGTCGGTGCCCAGATACAGGGCGGCCAGACCGGCGATGTGCGGGGTGGCCATCGAGGTGCCGGAGTAGAAGTCGAAGTCCTTGCCCTGGTTCCCGGGGGGCGCGACGGCGGCGAGGATCGACACGCCGGGGGCGGCGATGTCGGGCTTGATCAGGTCGCCGTTGTTGCTGAGCGAGGGGCCGCGCGAGGAGAAGCCGGCGACCTGCGGGTATTCGGCGCCCTCGGTGGAGGAGGCGGGGAGCAGCGTCACCGTCGCGCCGGGGGTGGCGGCGTAGGCGAGGACCTTCTCGGTGTCGGGGGTGTTGATGTGCACGGTCGGTACGGCGTGCACGTCGGCGCCGGTGTCCTGGTCGCTGGGGTTGCCCAGCACCATGCCCACGCCGCCGGCGCGCTTGACCTCGGCGGACTTGTCCACGCGCGGGGTGACGCCGCGCACACAGTAGATGATCTTCCCGGCGGCCTTGGCCGGGTCCAGCGACCCCGCCGCGCAGATCTGGGCGTCGGAGTCGGAGGCGGCGGCGTTCTTCACCGACACCGAGGTGGCCAGCGGCTTGGGCCCGAACGGCGCGCTGACGGTGGTGCTGGCGCCGCGGAAGGTGCTGCCGTCGCCCAACCGCACGTCGGCCAGGTAGGGGGCGACGGTGCTCGCGGCGACGGTGGTCGTCCACGGGGCGGTGTTGTCCAGGGTGGAGGCGTCGGGGCCGGAGTTGCCGCCCGCGGTGGCGACGAAGATGCCGGCGTCCGCGGCGGCCAGGAAGGCCAGCTGGACCGGGTCGCCGGTGGAGGACTCGCTCTGACCGCCGACAGAGTAGTTGATCACGTCGACACCGTCGGCGACGGCCTGGTCGATGGCCTCGATGATGTCGGAGGTGTAGCCGCTGCCTCCGTCCGGGCCCTCCCACAGCGCCTTGTAGACGGAGACGGCCGCTCCGGGTGCGACGCCGGAGATCCGGCCGAAGTCGATGCCGTTGGCGGTGGCGGGGACGGCGTGGTTGCCCGCGGCGGTGCTCGCGGTGTGGGAGCCGTGCCCGCCCCGGTCGCGCGGCGAGGCGTACTCGCCGGTGGCGGCGGGGTCGTTGTGGCCCAGCCAGGCCTTGCCGAAGTACCTGGCGCTCACCAGCTTCTGATTGCACAGATCGGCGGTGAACTCCGTGCCGGTCTCGCACAGGCCGGTGAAGGTGGAGCCGTCGGCCTTCTTCATGACCGTGGCCGTGCCCTGGCGGTAGGGCCGGTAGGGGTCGGCGGCGGTGGGCGCCTCGGTGCCGAGCGAGGGGCCGGCGAAGGAGGGGTTCTCCGGCCAGACGCCGGTGTCGATGACGCCGACCACGATGCCCTTGCCCGCCTTGGCGGTGCCGCCGAGCGAGGCCCACAGGCCCTTGTCACCTGACAGGCCGAGGAAGTCGCTGGAGTTGCGGTCGTCCAGGGCCTTGCGCAGGGTGTCCTGGACGACGGACACGACGCCGTCCGTCCGGTGCAGCCTGAGCGCCTGAGCGGGGGTGAGCTCGGCGACGAAGCTGTTGGAGGCGACGGAGTTGTGCCGTTGCGCGGTCACGCCGACGCTGCGGGCGGCCTCGTCCTGGCGATTGGTCAGGTGCTCGCGGTAGCGCTTGGCGTCGGCGCTGGCCGTGTCGACCTTCCTGCCCTTGCCCTTGCCCGGCTTGGTGGCGGCGATGCCGTCCACGCCGCCGCTGTAGGTGGCGAGCGGCTGCCCTGCGAGGGTGACGATGTAGGTGGAGGGGGTGCCTGGCACAGCGGGTTCGGCGAGCGCCGGTGCCGCGGCGGAGGTGACCGCCAGCGCGGCGGCGAGCGCCATGGCGCTGTAGACGCGGGGGTTGCGGGACATTGCTCCTCTTGAGGGGGTGAGGCTGCCACCCGCCCGGCCAAGATCGCCGGAGGGGCCGGTGAGCAGTCAACGGCCTGCGAGGATCCCTTGTCGAGATATGGTTATGACATTTTCAGCCATATGGCCAAAATGGACACGATCCGGTCAGGTGATACGTGGAGGAGCAGCCGGTTCTCGGTGGGGTGGGGGTCGCGGAGTTCGACGAGCAGGTGTATCGGCTGCTGCTGAGGCAGCCGGGCCGGCGCACCGCCGAGCTCGCCGCCGCCCTCGGGGTCACCTCCTCACGGGTGCGGCTCGCGCTGCGCCGGCTGACCGAGGTGGGCCTGCTGCGCAGAACCGGCCCCGGCGACTACGAGCCGGTCCCGCCCGAGGCGGCGCTCGGCTGGCTGGTGGACAGGCGCCGCCTGGAGGCGGAGGCGGGCCTGGCCAGGGTACGCACCATGGCGGGCGCCTTCGCCCAGCTCTACCACTCGGGTCGGATGTGGGCCGAGCCCGCGGGCGTGGTGGAGATCCTCTCCGGCGAGGATGCCGTCAAGCGGCAGATGACCGAGCTGGCCCGCTCGGTCACCACCGAGCTGCTCTGCTTCGACAGCCCGCCGTACCTGGGCCGCCCCGACTTCTCCCAGGACACCAACGAGTCGGAGCTGGAGGACACCAGGGAACTGCTGGCCCGCGGTGTGGACATCAGGGTGGTGTACTGCCCTGGCTCGCTCGTCAGGCCGGGCCGCATGGAGACCCTGTTGCGCCTGGCCGGGGAGGGCGAGCGCTCCAGGTTCCTGCCGCGCCTGCCGTTCAAGCTGCGCATCGCCGACCGGAGGGTCGGGCTGCTGCCCCTGGTGGACGGCGTCTACGACAACATCGCGCTGCTGCACCCCTCCCGGCTGCTGGACGCGCTCATCGAGCTGTTCGACGTCTACTGGGAGCGCGGCCAGCCGCTCACCGGCGACTCCCCACCGGTGGACGACAGGCCCGCCGAGGAGGACCTGCTGGTGCTGCGGCTGCTGAACTCGGGGCTCAAGGACGGAGCCATCGGCAGGCACCTGGGCGTCAGCACCCGCACCGCGACCAGGAAGATCGCTGCGGTCGTGGAGCGCCTCGGCGTGACCACCAGGTTCCAGGCGGGCGTGGAGGCGACGGTGCGGGGCTGGCTCTGACCTTCCCCTATCCGGCCTTGAGGAAGTCGCGCAGGTGCTCCAGCACCGCGTCCGGCTGTTCCTCGGCGAGGAAGTGGCCGCAGTCGGGAATCTCCGCACCTCGCACGTCACGCGCGTAGTCGCGCCAGACGTCCAGCACCGGCACCCCGGCGGGCAGGCCGCTGGACCCCCAGAGCGCGAGCACGGGCATCTCCAGCCGCTTGCCCGCGTCCCAGTCGGCGTCGTCGTGGGCGGCGTCGTCGGGGAAGGATGCCCGGTAGTCGTCGAAGCCGGCGCGGAGCGCCCCTGGCCTGGAGAACGCGCGGACGTACTCCTCGACCTCCAGCGCGGCCCGCCGTACCGTCCACTTCTCGAAGAAGTGGCCCAGATAGCCCGCCACGTCGGCGCCGGCGAGCCGCTCGGGCAGGTCAGGCTGCAGATGGAAGGCCCAGTGCCAGGCGCCGAGCGCCAGGCCCGTCCGCGTGTCGAACCTGCGCCACATCTCGCGTGTCGGGATGATGTCGAGCACGGCCAGCCTGTCCACCTCGCCGGGGTGGTCGAGTGCGTAGCGGTGTGCCACCCGCGCGCCCCGGTCGTGGCCGATCAGCGTCACCGACGTGTGGCCCAGCGAGTGGACCAGTGCCCGGATGTCGGCCGCCATCGTGCGTTTGTCGAAGCCCGAGCGCGGCTTGTCGGTCAGGCCGTATCCCCTCAGGTCGGGCGCCACGACCGTGAACTCGCCGGCCAGCTCGGGGATGAGACGCCGCCAGCAGTGGCTCGTCTGAGGCCATCCGTGCAGCAGCACCAGCGGCGGGCCCTCGCCCGCGATCAGATAGTGCATCCGCAGGCCGTCGAGATCTGCCATCCGTGATTCCGTCATGCTGTAACTGCATCATATAGTTACATCATGCACAAGCCGCTGCCGCCGAGAGACTGGGCCTGGGATGGCGGGCGCCCCAGCCTCGACCTGGTCAACACCTTTCGCAACCGCAAGACCGGAGGCTGGGAGCTGCTGCGTACTCCCGGAGACCTGGACGCATGGCTCGCAGCCGCGGGCCTGGTCGAGGCGGACGCCGACAGCGGTCAGCTCGCCGCGGCCCGTGAGGCGCGCACCGACAGCACGCAGCTCGCGCCGGCACGCGAGCTGCGTGAGGCGATCCACCGATGCGCCTCCGGCACGCCGTCGCCCGGCGACGTCGAGCTGGTCAACGGCTGGGCGGCGCGGCGGAAGGCGACCGTGCTGCAGCTCGCGCCCGACCTTTCCGTGGTACGGCCGGCGCCGGAGCGACCCGTGGAGGCGGCACTGGCCGAGATCGCGCACGACGCGATCGACCTGATCGGGGGGGAGGAATGGGCGAGGCTGCGCGTGTGCGCCAGTCCCGAGTGCGGGCTGTGCTTCGTCGACCGGTCCAACGCGGGCAAGCGCCAGTGGTGCTCGATGAAGCGCTGCGGCAACCGCGAGAAGGTCCGTCTGCACCGCGCCAGGCGCACGCCCGAATGATCCCGGACGACCGGTCGCCTCCGACTTGTTACGACCGCCGGCGGCAACCGTGAGCCACCCCGGAGCTCTGGGCCGGGGTGGCTCACGGAGAACATTCCCGGATCGGGCAGGCGCCCGGCCGGGCGGGCCGGTGCGGCGTGGCAGAACTCCTCACTTCCGAGAGGACGGCAACCGGCGGGGTGTCGCGAGTCGACCGGGTCCGCGCAGCGCGGCGTGCGGCGGGACCGCTCCGGCCGGTCAGCCGAGTGCGACGCCGTACATCGCCTTGATGATCTTGATGGGGATGTCCAGGGTCTTCGGCTCGACGTTGGTGTGGATGACGACGCTTCGCCAGCCGTCGACGGTGCTCAGCGCGAGGGTGAAGGATCCCGGGAGGGTGCCGCTGACGCCGCGCACGGTCAGGCCGTCCATCCCCGCGCTGTCGAACTCGATCACGCCGAGGCCGTAGCGGGCGTGCGGCAGCCAGACGACGCTGTCGCCGGCGACCATGGTCCACATCTCGTGGTGCTGAGCCGGTGGCAGCAGGCCGCCGGTCGCGATCGCCTTGAGGAAGCGGGTCAGGTCTTCGGTGGTGGAGACGATGCCGCCGGCCGCCCAGCCCCATGAGGTGTTGAGCGCGGTGACGTCGATGGGGGGCTTGTCGTGGTCGATCATCGACGCCCAGTTCTCCGCGGTGAGTGCCGCCGGGTCGACGCCGTCCTTGAGGGCGCCGGCGACGTAGCCCGTGGGATGCGGGTGGGGATAGCCGGTGGCGTCGGCGGGCCGTACGTAGGTGTGGGTCAGGCCGAGCGGCCGGATGACTGAGCGTTCGACCTCGGCGGCGTAGGTGTCGCCGGTGACCTTCTCGATGATCGCGCCGGCCAGGTAGTAGCCGCCGTTGGAGTAGACGAACTGCTCGCCCGGCTCGGCGACCGGCGGCTGGGACACCGCGAGCTTCACCAGCTCGGAGGTGGTCCAGACGCGGGCCGGCTGGGTGGCGATGCTGTGCTGCAGTTCTGGTGCGAGGCCGGTGAGGAACAGGCCGCCGGTGTGGTTGAGCAGGTGCCGGATGGTGATCTTGTCGCCGTCGTAGCCGCCCGTCTCCATGACGCCGGGCAGCCATGTGTTCACCGGGTCGTCGAGGCTCAGCCTGCCCTCGGCTGTCAGGGCCAGCACGGTGGCGGCGGTGAAGGCCTTACCGGAGCTGCCGATGTGGAGGTGTTCCCCGGGCTGACGCCGATGCCCGGTGGCGAGGTCGGCCACTCCCGCGGTGCCGAACCATGTTCCGTCGTCGTCGTGAACTTCGGCGACGATGCCGGGAATGCTGTCCTCGGCCACAGCCCGGTCCAGGACCTGCTGCACCTCTTCGTGGATGTTTTGCGCCATTTTGATGCCTTTCGGAGGGGAGTGTGCGGTCTGCAGATGCCTGGGGCGTTCAGCGTCCTCTGCGCATGTAGGCGCGGAGCGACAGCGGGACGAAGATCATCAGCAGCGCGGCCGACCAGAGCAGGACGGCGGTCACCGGATGCGCGAGTGGCCAGGTCACGTTCCCGGACGGGGCGCCCGGGTTGCCGAACAGCTCCCGTGAGGCGGCGGTGAGCGCGCTCACCGGGTTCCAGTCGGCCAGGAAGCGCAGCCAGCCCGGCATGCCGTCGGTCGGGACGAACGCGTTCGACAGCATCGTGAACGGCAGGCCCAGCGGCACCATCGCGTCGGCGACCTGGTCGTTCTTCACCGCCAGGCCCACATAGACGCCCACCCAGCTCAGCGCGTACCGCAGCACGATCATCAGCAGGAACGCCTGGGCCGTGGGGATCAGGCCGCGGTGCGGCTGCCAGCCCACCAGCAGGCCCGTGCCCACCATGATGGCCAGCATCAGCAGGCCGGTCAGCAGGTCGGCGCCGGTCTGCCCGAACGGCACCGCCAGGCGCGCCATCGGCATGGAGCGGAACCGGTCCATCACACCGCGGGAGGCGTCGGTGGCCATCCGCGTCATGACCCCCAACCACGCGGAGAAGGTCACCATCGCGAACAGGCCGGGCATGAGGTACTCGCGGTAGTCGCCGCCGCCCGGCACCTGGATCGCGCTGCCGAAGACGTATCCGAACAGCACCACCATGACGGCCGGGAAGACCAGCGCGGCGACGATCTGCCCGGGCTCCTGCCGCAGCCGGCCCAGCTCGCGGCCGACCAGGGTCAGCCCGTCGGTGAGCGTCCAGCGCAGGCGGCCCAGTGGTGAGGTGAGGACGGTCATCGCACGGTCTCCTTGCGGTCGGTGAGGCGCAGGAACACCTCGTCGAGAGTGGGGCGGCGCAGGCTCACGTCGGCGGCGGCGACTCCGGCGCGGTCGAGCTCGCGCACGATGTCGGCGAGCCGGAGGCGGCCGCCGGGCAGGGCGACGCTGAGCCGGTCGGCGCCCGTCGTCGTGGGGTCGGTGCCGGTGAGGGTGTTCAGGACGGTCGCCGCCGGACGCAGGGCGGCGGGGTCTTCGAGGACGACGTCGAGGCGGTCGCCGATCGTGGCCTTCAGCTCGTCGGGAGTGCCGGTGGCGATCACCTGCCCGTGGTCGACGACGGCGATGTCGTCGGCCAGCTGGTCGGCCTCGTCCAGGTACTGCGTGGTGAGCAGCACCGTGGTGCCGTCGGCCACCAGCTCGCGGATGCTGTCCCAGATCTCGCCGCGGCTGCGCGGGTCCAGGCCGGTGGTGGGCTCGTCCAGGAAGAGCACCTGGGGGCGCAGGATGAGGCAGGTGATCAGGTCGAGTCGGCGGCGCATGCCGCCGGAGTAGCCGAGAACCGGCCGGTCGGCGGCGTCCGTCAGGCCGAAGCGCTCCAGCAGCTCGTCGGCCCGCCGGTGCGCCTCGCGCCGGGACAGGTGGGAGAGGCGCCCGAACATGCGCAGGTTGCCGCGGCCGGTGAGCTTCTCGTCCACGGCGGCGTACTGGCCCGCGAGCCCGATCCTGGCCCGTACCTCGCCCGCCTCGCGGACGACGTCGTATCCGGCGATGCGGGCGTGCCCGGCATCGGGATCGGACAAGGTCGCCAGGATGCGCACCGCGGTCGTCTTCCCGGCGCCGTTGGGCCCCAGCACCCCGCAGACCGTTCCTCTGGGGACGCTCAGGTCCAACCCCCGCAGGGCATGGGCATCGCCGAAGGACTTGTGCAGCCCCTCGGCGACCACGATCGGATCAGACATGACCCCTCCACTGGGTACGTTGTACGCGGTTTCGATGGTCACGCTAAACCACTGGGTACTATGTACGCAACAAGGAGGTGGAACGGTGGCCGACGCCGAGTACGTGAACATCTGGATGCGGCCCGAGCGCCCCGCCCGCGGGCCCAAGCCGGCCTACAGCCGCGCCCAGATCACCGAGGCGGCCGTCCGGATCGCCGACGCCGAGGGGCTGGAGGCCGCCACCATGCGGCGGATCGCCGCCGAGATCGGCGCCGGCGCGATGTCCCTCTACCGGTACGTCCCGAGCCGCGACAACCTGGTCGAGCTCATGGCCGACCGGCTGATGGGCGAGATCGACGTCACGGGCATGCCCTCGGGCGACTGGCGCGCCGACCTGACCCGCTACGCCGACGGGCTGCGGGCCATGTGGCTGAGGCACCCGTGGATCGCCACCGTGCAGCGGTCACTCCCCAGCTTCGGCCCCAACCAGCTGCTCTTGATCGAACGGCTGATGGGAGTGCTCGACGCCCTCGTCTCCATCGACGAGAACCTCGGCCTCATGGCCATGCTGAACAGCTACGTCGAGGGCACCGTCCGCGAGGAGATCAGCTCGGCCAGGGAGTTCCGCCGCAGCGGGCTCAGCGAGTCGGAGTGGATGGCGCGGAGCTACCCGTACGTCGAGCGGCTGGTGAAGAGCGGGGAGTACCCGATCTTCACCAAGATCGTGATGGAGGCGCGCCAGCCGCACCTGAGCCGCGACGACCAGTTCCGGTACGGGCTCCAGCGCGTCCTCGACTGCATCGCCGCGGCCCTCCCGTCAACGGCCGGGTCTCCGATGCCGGCGCACCGAGAGGGGCGGGGAGAGGCGGAACCTGCGGTGCCCCATGGTCCAGACGAGACGCAGCGGAGCGGGAGCGCGTAACCGCCCACGTCAGGGGCTTGTCCTGAAGCCACCGCCGGATTCCCTGCCCCCTGGTGTCCGGGCCGTGACCATGTGTCGCGAGAGGGGACGGCTTGCTGGACGACGAGGGCGGCCGCGAGGCACACGGCTCCAGCGACCGCCATTCCGGATGAGGGCCCCAGAGCCGCCATCACCCCGGTGGCAGCCGCCAGGGTGAATGTCTCCAAGCTCATCCGCGCCGTGCTGAACAGTGCGGCGCCCGCCCCTCCGCGCCGGGAGGGCACGTACTTGAGTGCCTGCCCGTCCGGGACGCCTTCGGTCAGTCCAATATCCCCATGAAGGCGCCCGTCGCCAGGGCGTACGCGCGATAGGCGGGGATCCGCAGCAGGTCCACGGGGATCGCGGGGGCGGACGCACGCCGTTCCACACGGACGAGCCCCGTGGCGCCGGCCGCGCCGATGCTGCCCCAGGCGGGCGCCTCGACCAGTAGAGGACGCCGCCCCCGCGCTCCTCGGGGACGGGGCCCTCATGCCGTCTCCTTTCAGATGAGGGTCCGGTGCGTCACGGGGTCTTGCTGTAGCCGAGGGCCTCGACGATGCGTCCGTCACGGATGTGCATGAGGTTGACGCCGGCCACGGAGGTGGACTCGACGTGGGCGTCGCCGAACACCTCGTGCGCCTCGCCGTGCTGGAAGGTGGCTCGCCACTTGATGACCGCGCGGTCGCCGAAGACGAACACCTCCTCCGGCGCGAAGCGGGTGCTGGAGTCGGCGGCCAGGTCCTGCCAGAAGGCGAGGCAGGCGTCGTGGCCTTCGTACCGGGTGCCGTCGGGTGCGGGCTGGACGGTGACCATCACGCAGTCGTCGGCGACCAGGCCGGCGAGCAGTGCCGGGTCGTGCTCGGTGAACGCGAGGTTGAACCGGTCGATGACCTCGGAGGTCGTCTTGCTGTCGGACATGGGATCGTCTCCTTGGAGTTGGTTGCCGATCTGGCCGGCAGGGTTGGGGATCTTGCGGTTCAGTGGTGGACGGCCCGGGTGTTCCGTACGGCCAGGGAGGTGAGGACGCTGAGGGCCGCGCCGAACCAGAGGACGGCGGTGAGGACCACGTGGTCGGCGACAAGGCCGCCGAACAGGGCCCCGAGGGCGATGGCCAGATTGAACACGGAGGTGTTCAGGGCGGTGGCGGCCTCCGTGCTGCCCGGGGCGGCCTTGAGGATCCAGGTCTGGACGCCCACCGGCACGCCGCCGAAGGCCAGACCCCACAGGATCAGCAGGGCCACGCCCCCGACCGGGTTGCCGCCGGCGATCGGGAAGAGGGCCAGAACGACGGCGAGCAGGACGCTGATGGCGATGAGGGTCGCTCGGATGTCGCGGCCCGCGGCGGCGCCGGTGACGAAGTTGCCGGCGATGCCGGCGACTCCGAAGGCCAGGAGTGCGGGGCCGATCATGCTCTGGTCGACGCCGGAGACGGTCTGCATGATCGGACTGATGAAGGTGAAGGCAGCGAAGTGGCCGCTCACCAGCAGGAACGTGGCGAGCACACCGGATCGGACTACGGGGTTGCGGAACTGCTCGGCCAGGGTGCGCAGCCGTACGGGCTGGGCGGGGGGCATCTGCGGCAGCAGCAGGAGCAGGGCGACGACCACCAGGAGGCCGAGCCCGCCGAGGACGGCGAACGCGATGCGCCAGTCGGTGAGTTCGCCGATCAGGGTCCCCGCCGGGATGCCGAGCACGTTGGCGGCCGTGGCGCCGCCGAAGGCGATGGCGGTGGCCTGAGGCACATACCGGTCGGGCACCATGCGGACGGCGATGCCGGCGGCCAGTGCCCAGAACCCGCCGATGCTGATCCCGACCAGGAGACGCGAGGCCAGGAGCACCGCGAAGTTCGGGGCCAGGGCGGACATCAGGTTGGCCACGACCATCAGGGCGATCAGGCCGAGCAAGACGACCCGGCGGTCCAGGCGGCCGATCGCCACCGGCAGGACCGGGGCGGTGGCGGAGGCGACCAGGCCGGGGACCGTCACCATCAGGCCCGCCGTTCCCTCGGAGACCTCCAGCGCCCCGCCGACCGAGGTGAGCAGGCCCACCGGCAACTGCTCGGCGGTCACGACGGAGAAGGTCCCCACCGCCACGGAGGCGACGGCGAACCACCTCCTGAGCGGCACACGGTCAGAGGGGGCGGTAACGGGAACGGACCCGGCGGCACTCGCCACGTCGATCACTCCTACGAGAGATGTTGATGCTGATGAGATGAGGGGTTGAGCCTGTTCCGGGGTCAGGACGGCGCGCCGTCGGCCCTGATCGTCTGTCCGGAGACCCAGCCGGCGGCGTCGCCGGCCAGCCAGGCGACCACCGGGGCGATGTCCTCGGGCTGCCCGAGGCGCCCGCGCCCTGAAGACCCGGAGACGATGTCCTCGGGCTGCCCGAGGCGTCCGCGTCCTGGAGGCCCGGAGGGAAAGGAGTCGGTGACGGGGCCGGGGGCGACCGCGTTGACGGTGATCTGGCGCATGGCCAGCTCCCGGGCGGCGGCCCGTACCAGCAGCTCCACCGCGGCCTTGGCCGCCGAATGCACCCCGATCGACGGGAGCGCGCCGGTCAGGGCCACGTACCGGCCGTGATCGGACAGATGCCGGGCGGCGGCTCGCAGCGTGTTGAACGCGCTGCGGGCGTTGCGGTCGATCAGCAGGTCGAAGTCCTCGTCGGTGTGCTCCGCCAGCGCTTTTCCCAGCACCGCCCCCACGGTGTGGACCACGATGTCGAGCCTGCCGTGCCGAGCGACCACGCCTTCGAACAAGATGTCCACGTCGGCGGACCGGGTCGCGTCCGAGCGGATGGCCTCGGCCGTCACCCCGTGCCGGTCCAGCGCCGTCAGGGTCCGCGCCGCGGCGTGCTCGCCGTGGGCGTAGCTGAACACCGTGGTGGCTCCGCCCATCGCGAGGAGTTCGGCACAGACCGCTCCCTGACCCCGGCTGCCACCGACCACCAGGGCGACCTTGCCCTCAAGATCGCGTGCCGGATACACAGGGGTCATCGGGAACGTCCCTTTCGCGGAGTCGGTGAAGTGGCTCCAGCCTGCTGTGACGGACCCCTCGAGCGGAAACAGAAGTTCGCGATGGCTGTCACCGGCGTTCTCTGTTGCCGCCCGGAATCATCCCCTGTATACGGTTATCGCGTGATCGATGTGGATATGCGCCAGTTGCAGGCGTTCCTGGTCGTGGCCCAGGAGCTCAACATCACCCGTGCCTCGGCCCGGCTGCACATCACCCAGCAGACGCTGTCCACGCAGATCCAGCAGCTCGAACGCGCGATAGGGGTGACGCTCCTGGTCCGCACCTCCCGAGGCGTCCTGCTCACACCCGCGGGCGACGAGCTGGAACGCGGCGGCGGCGCCGTGGTCTCCGAGCTCGGCGACCTCACCGAGCGCGTACGGGCCGCGCACCGGGGACGGCTCGGCCGGCTGCGGCTGGCCTGCTGCCCCTACGCCACCGCGCTGTTCGCCACCGAGGTCGCCGACGCGATGGAGGCCGCGGTCCCGGGCCTCGAGGTCGAGCTGACCAGCGTGCCCACCCCGCCTGACGAGCTCGCGCTGCTCCTATCCGGTGAGGCCGACGCCGCGTTCATGTGGCTGCCGGTCGGCGACAGCCGGCTCAACCACGCGTCCGTACGCAGTGATCCTCGCGTCGTCGCCCTTCCGCCGGGACACCGGCTGGCTGAGCGGGACTCGGTGACCTTGGCCGACCTGGCCGACGAACCGGTCGTCCGTCCCGACATCTTCCTGTCCGAGGAGAACCTGCGCCACTGGCTGGCCGAGCCCCGGCCGGACGGCAGCCCGGCCCTCCGCGGGCCCGCGGTCAGCAAGGTCGAGGACTGCCTCATGGCGGTCGCCCGCGGAAAGGGCGTCTGGCTGGCCCCCGAACCGTTGAGCCGCTGGGTCCCCGTGACGAACGTCCGTTGGCTGCCGGTCTCCGGCGCCGCCCCCTCCGAACTCGCCCTTGTATGGACCGCCCGCGCCTCACAGCGCCTGGTCGCAACCATGATCGCCGAAGTCCGGAAGGTGACCGGCCGGTCCGGGGACCAGCCGGGCTGACCCGCCTGCCCCGCGGGATCGGGGACGGCCCGGGCTTCCGAGGACACGGATCACCGGCCGGCTCTCACCGGCCCTGCTGGGGCGCCTCCACCGGGCAGCTCATCCGCGGCCGGGAGTCGGCCAGGACGTTCTCGCGGATGGTGAGCAGGGTGATCAGCGCGGAGAGGGCCATCATCGCCGCGCTGACCAGCATCGTCGTGTGGAACCCGGCGGTGAACGCGGCCGGGTCGTTGAAGGCGTCGCCGGTCAGGCCGACCAGAGGGGGGATCGCGGCGACCGCCAGCAGCCCGCCGGTCCGGGCGACGGCGTTGTTGACGCCGCTGGCCACACCCGCGTAGCGCTCCTCCGTGCTGGCCAGCACGGTCGCGGTGAGCGGGGCGACCGCCGCCGACAGCCCCAGACCGAACACGGCCGCCGGGACCAGCACGCCTCCCAGGTAGGAGGTGCCCGCGCCGATCCTCGACATCAGCAGCAGCGCGGCGGCGCAGAGCAGGATGCCCGCCGTCATCGGGATCCGGGGCCCGATCCGCTTGGCCAGCTCGCCCGCCCAGGACGACAGCAGCAGCATCAGGACCGTCACCGGGATCATCGCCGATCCGGCCGCCGTCGGGGAGAAACCCGCCGAGACCTGGAGCTGGACGACCAGCAGGAAGAACACCACGCTCATCGCGGCGTACATCACGAACGTGACGACGTTGACCGCGGTGAACACCTTCGAGCAGAAGACCCCGACCGGCACCAGGGCGTCGGGCGAGCGCCGGATCTCCAGCCAGACGAACGCCGCGCCCAGCAGGACGCCGGCCGCGATCGGGACCGGCCGCAGGCCGATCAGGCCGTAGGTGACCCCGGCCAGCGCCAGCGCGGCCAGCACCGCGCCGAGCACGTCGAAACGCCCGCTCGCCTCCACGTCCCTGCTCTCCGGCACGTGCCGTACGGCCACCGCCACCACCAGGGCGGCCAGCGGGAGGTTGATCAGGAACACCCAGCGCCACCCGGCCGTCTCCACCAGCCACCCGCCGAGCAGCGGCCCGACGGCCGCCGCCGTCCCGCCCAGCCCCGACCAGGCGCCGATCGCCTTGGGCCGGTCCTCGCGGACGTAGGACGCCTGGATGATGGCCAGGGAACCCGGCGTGAGCAGCGCTCCGCCGACGCCCTGCAGCGCCCGGGCCGCGATCAGCGTCTCCACGTTGGGCGCCAGCCCGCACAGGGCGGAGGCGAGCGCGAACCAGACCACGCCGACCAGGAAGATCTTCCGCCTGCCGTACCGGTCGCCGAGCGAGCCGCCCAGCAGGATCAGGCCCGCGAGGGTGAGGGTGTAGGCGTTGACGGTCCACTGCAGTCCCGCCATGTCGGCCCCGAGGCTGTCACCGAGCGCGGGGAGCGCCACGTTGACGACCGTGCCGTCCAGCAACGCGATCCCCGAGCCGAGCACGGTGGTGAGCAGGACCCAGCGCCCCTGAGCCGAGCGGAGCCGAATATGGCCGTTATCCATAACCCTAATCATCGCTGACCGTTTCATCCGTCTGATGCGGATTCACGATTCCAGAAGTGTCGGCGATCTCTGGTAGGACGTGATCTGTCATGTTTCGCCTGACAGGAGCCAGGATGGACTACAGCGAGTTCAACGACGAGGTCAACAGGCTGAACCGAGGAAGCTACGCCGGCCTGCCCGTCGTCGAGGCCCCCGGAAGCGACGGCGCGCCTCCGGAAGGGCTGCCGGCCCCCGAGTCGGCGGCCTGGCGGGTCTCCTGGAGCTGGCGGAGCGACGGGTTCGAGACGAACTTCCGGCACTTCCTCACCGTGGTGGACCCGACGAAGGTGGCCGCCCTCATCGTCGGCGACTGGGGAAACGCCTACGAGAGCAGTTCCGAGCAGGCCGTGGGTCTTCTCGTGGAGCACGCCGACCGCTTCCCCGCCCTGCGCTCGCTGTTCCTCGGCGCGATCGCGTCGGAGGAGTGCGAGATCTCCTGGATCAGGCAGAGCGACGTCACGCCGCTGCTGGAGGCGTTCCCGTCGCTGGAGCGGCTGGAGGTGCGCGGCGGCTCCGGGCTCCTGCTCCGGCCGGTCCGGCACGACAGTCTCAGGGTGCTGCGGTTCGAGACGGGCGGGCTGCCGGCCGAGGTGGTCCGCGCGGTCGGCGCGAGCGACCTGCCCGCGCTCGAATACCTGGAGATGTGGCTCGGCACGAGCGACTACGGAGGGGACGCCACGGTGGCCGACCTCGCGCCGGTCCTGTCGGGGGAGCGGCTGCCCGCCCTGCGCCACCTCGGCCTGCAGGACAGCGAGATCCAGGACGAGATCGCCGCGGCCGTGGCGTCGGCGCCGGTGGTGGCCGGGCTGGGGTCGCTGGCCCTGTCGATGGGCACGCTGACCGACGAGGGCGCCGAGGCGCTGCTGTCGGGCCAGCCGCTGACCCACCTCGGGCGCCTGGACCTGCACCACCACTACCTGACCGACATGATGGTCAAGCACGTCGAGGCGGCCTTCGCCGGCACCGGCGTCGAGGTCGACCTGTCCGAGCAGGAGGAGCCGGACGAGGACTGGCGCTACGTCGCCGTGGCCGAATGACCTCGCTGACGGTCGTCGGCACGCCGGGGGAGCGCCGGGTGACCATGTTCGCCGACGCCTGCGTCCGGTACGGCCTGCGGGAGCCCGCCGTCCTGCCGTGGACCTCCGTGCTGCGGGGCCGGGACATCCCGCTGCGGCCGGGGACGCTGGTGCGGATCGAGTCGCCCGGAGAGGACGCCGAGGCCGACGCGCTGCTGCGCGGGCCGGGCGAGCCGTCCCGGGTCGGCGGCGGCGCCGCCTGGCACGCCGCCTTCACCGCCGGGACGGCGCGGATCCGCCGGGCCGTCGAGCGCACGCCCGGGGCCGTGCTGCTCTCCGACGCCGACGAGATCGCGGTGATGTTCGACAAGCGGCTGTGCCACGCGAGGCTGGCGGCGGCCGGGGTGCCGGTGCCGCCCGCGCTGCCCGGGCCGGTCGGCGATTACGTGGAGCTGCGCCGGCGGATGGACGAGGCCGGGTGGGGCCGGGTGTTCGTCAAGCCGGCCCACGGCTCGTCGGCCTCCGGCGTCATCGCCCTGCAGGCCTCCGGCGACCGGGTCAAGGCGGTGACGTCCGCCGAGCTGACCGCGGACGGGCTGCACAACTCGCTGCGGGTGCGCTCCTACGAGGACGAGCTCGACGTGGCGGCGATCGTCGACCTGCTCGCCGGGGACGGGCTCCACGTGGAGCGGTGGTTCCCCAAGGCGGGCCTCGACGGGCGGACGGTCGATCTGCGTGTGGTCGTGGTGGACGGCGCGCCGACCCACGCCGTCGTCCGCGCAAGCCGTACCCCCATGACGAACCTGCATCTCGGCGGCGAGCGCGGTGATCTCGGCGCGGTCAGGACCAGGCTCGGCCCTCAGGGCTGGGAACGGGTCACCGAGGTGTGCGCCCGGGCGGCGTCGTGCTTCCCGGGGAGTCTGACCGCCGGGGTCGACCTGATGATCGGCGTCGACTGGGGGAGTGTCGCCGTGGCCGAGGTCAACGCCTTCGGAGACCTGCTGCCCCGCCTCACCGGCTTCCCCGGCGGCGGCGCCGAGCACCTGAACACCTACGAGGCCCAGGTCCGGGCCATCCTCGCACGCCGTACGGCGGCGCCGGACGCCGCGCACCACCCCGCCGTACCGGCGTCCACGGGAGGGAACGCCGGTGGGTGACATGAACCGGATCGTGGGCAGCCATGACCTCCTGCTGGTGACCCTCGACACCCTCCGCCACGACGTGGCCGACGAGCTGATCAGGGCCGGGCGGCTGCCCACCCTGGCCAGGGCGCTGCCCGGCGGGCGATGGCAGCGCAGGCACAGCCCGGCGAGCTTCACCTACGCCGCGCACGCCGCGATCCTCGCCGGTTTCCTGCCCACCCCCGCCGAGCCCGGGCCGCACCCCCGGCTCTTCGCGGCCGCCTTCCCCGGCAGCGAGACCACGGGCGGCGGGACATGGGTCTTCGACGCGCCCGACCTGCCCGGCGGGCTGACCGCGGCCGGCTACCACACGATCTGCGTCGGCGGGGTGGGGTTCTTCAACAAGCTCACCCCGCTCGGGGCCGTGCTGCCGGGGATGTTCGCCGAGAGCCACTGGGAGCCGGAGTTCGGGGTCACCTCGCCGACCTCGTTCGAGGCGCAGATCGAGTGCGCCGAGCGGGCGGTCGCCGGAACGGACGGGCCGGTGTTCCTGTTCGTCAACGTGTCGGCGCTGCACCAGCCCAACTGGCACCACCTGCCGGGCGCCACCCGCGAGCACGGTGACAGCCGGGAGAGCCACGCCGCCGCGCTGGAGTACGTCGACCGGCACATCGGCCGGCTGTTCGCCCTGATGAGCAGCCGGCGGCCGGGGTTCGCGATCGTCTGTTCCGACCACGGCACCGCCTACGGCGAAGATGGATACACCGGGCACCGGATCGGCCACGAGGTCGTCTGGACCGTGCCCTACGGGGAGTTCGAGATGGAGCAGGGAGGGTGGCGGTGACTGCGAGTCCCGACCGGGGGCCGGTGCCGGAGACGGCGGAGCCGGGGCCGGTGGGCGCCCCGGCGCGGCCGGTCCCCGGCGGCCCGGCCGACGCGGGTCCCCACCAGGGAGCCGATGCGGGCCCCTATCAGGGATACGTCTACGCCTACCCGCACAAGACGGCATACCGGCCGCTGGAGCCGCGCCCGCCGCTGCGGCAGGTGTGGGCGGCCGAGCCGCTCGGCAGCCTCTTCCTCTACCTGCACATCCCGTTCTGCGAGATGCGCTGCGGGTTCTGCAACCTGTTCACCCGGACCGGCGCCCCCGAGGAGCTCGTCGCCGCCTACCTGGACGCCCTGGAACGCCAGGCGGAGGCCGTACGGGACGCCCTGGAGGAGCCGAGGTTCGTCACCGCGGCCGTCGGCGGCGGCACGCCGACCTACCTGAGCGCCGCCGAGCTCACCCGGATGTTCGACCTCACCGAGCGGATCATGGGCGCCGACCTGCGGGCCGTGCCGTTGTCGGTGGAGACCTCCCCGGCGACCGCGACGGCGGACCGGCTCGCCGTCCTGGCCGAGCGGGGCACGACCCGGATCTCCATCGGCGTGCAGAGCTTCGTCGACGCCGAGGTCCGTGCGGCGGTGCGCCCGCAGAAACGGCAGGAGGTCGAGGCGGCGCTCGGCCGCATCAGGGAGACCGGGTTCGAGACGCTCAACATCGACCTGATCTACGGGATCGACGGGCAGACCGAGCGCTCCTGGCGCCGCTCGCTGGACGCCGCGCTCGCCTGGAGGCCCGAGGAGATCTACCTCTATCCGCTGTACGTCCGCCCGCTCACCGGCCTCGGCCGCCGCGCCCGCGACTGGGACGACCACCGGCTCGGCCTCTACCGGCAGGGCCGTGACCACCTGCTGGCCGCCGGGTACGAGCAGGTGTCGATGCGGATGTTCCGGCTGCGGGGCTCCTCCGGCGCGACCGGTTACGACTGCCAGAGCGACGGCATGGTCGGGCTCGGCTGCGGGGCCCGGTCCTACACCTCCGGTCTGCACTACTCCTACGAGTACGCGGTGGGCGCCGGCCAGGTACGCGCGATCATCGACGGCTACGTACGGCTCGCACCCGAGGAGTTCGCGGTCGCCAACGTGGGGTTCCGGCTGGGGGAGGACGAACGGCGCCGCCGTCATCTGATCCAGTCGCTGCTGCAGGCCGAGGGGCTCGACACCGCCGCCTACCGGGAGCGCTTCGGCACGGAGGCGACGGCCGACTTCGGCCAGGAGCTGGAGCGCATGGCCGGCCGGGGCTGGCTGGAGCAGCTGGAGCCGGTCCGCCCGCCGGGCCCCGCCGCCGGACGGCTCCGGCTCACCGCCGAGGGGCTGGCGCACTCCGACGCGATCGGCCCGGCGCTGTTCTCCGGCCCGGTCCGCGAGCTGATGGCGGGATACCAGGAGCGATGACCGAGCGCGCGACGGGCCGTGACCTCCCCCTCCTCCCGGGGACCGGCGGCCGCGCCCTGCCCGTCCCCGTCCTGCCCGCGGGGGAGCGGGACCCCGGACACCTGAGCATTCTCTACCGGGGACCGCTGGCGAGCTGCGACTACGACTGCCCCTACTGCCCGTTCGCCAAGCGCCGCGACGACACCGGGCGGCTGCGCCGGGACCGGGCGGCGCTGGAGCGCTTCACCGCGTGGGTGGCCGGGCGCGACCATCCGGTCTCGGTGCTGTTCACCCCCTGGGGCGAGGGGCTCGTGCGGTCGTGGTACCGGCGGGCGATGGTCGGGCTCAGCCACCTCCCGCACGTCCGGCGGGTCGCCATCCAGACCAACTTCAGCTGCCGTCCCGACTGGCTGGCCGAGGCCGACCTGGACACGCTCGCGCTCTGGGTGACCTACCACCCCGGTCAGGTCGCCTACGGGCGCTTCCTCGCCAAGTGCCGTGACCTGGCCGGGCGCGGGGTCCGCTTCAGCGTCGGCGTGGTCGGGCTGCCCGAGCACCTGGACCACGCGCGGCGGCTCCGGGCCGACCTGCCCGCCGAGGTGTATCTGTGGGTCAACGCCGCCGAGGGCCACCCCTACACCGACGCGGAGGCGGCCGACTGGACGGCGATCGACCGCCTCTTCCGCTACAGCCGCACGCCGCACCGCAGCGCCGGGCAGCCCTGCCGTACGGGGGACAGCGTGATCTCCGTGGACGGCGAGGGCACCGTACGGCGCTGCCATTTCGTCCCGGAGGTCCTCGGCAACCTCTACGACGGGACGTTCCGTCCGGCGGCCAGGGCCTGCCCGGCCGCCCTGTGCGACTGCCACATCGGCTACGTCCACCTGGAGCCGACCGGCCTCTACGACGTCTTCGCCGGGGGGATCCTGGAGCGCATCCCCCGCGCGGACTGACCGGGCGGCCCGCCAGGGCTCCGGGACCGCCCGTCCGCCAGGTCTCCGGGACCGCCCGTCAGGTCTCCCGGGCCGGCCGGTAGTCGGCCTCGGACATGCCGAAGGTCCAGGCCACGCCCTCGCGGGCGGTGCGGGTGGACGGGGGCACCCGCAGCCAGTATCTGCGGAAGGTGCCGTCGGGCTCGGCGGTGGAGTTGACCACCTCGACCATCACCACCGGCTCGTCGTCGGGCAGGTCGATCCGCCACAGGACACCCGTCTCGTCCCGGTGCAGCGGGGTCGCGCCGGACTCGGCGAGGTAGCGGTCGTAGCCGAAGTGCTCCAACATGACGCGGCGCAGCTCCGCGTTCTCCTCGGCACGGATGCGTCCGGGGGTCAGCGTCGCCATGGAGGCGGCGAAGTCGGCCGGGACCGGCATGCCGCCCCAGGCGTGCACGGCGAAGCCGTCGGGGAACAGCAGCGCCGGGCCCTCGGCGCGGTGCAGGCGTGACAGCTCGTCGAGGTGCAGCTCGGCGGGGCGCTCGCACACGATGGCCACCCGTTCGAACGGCCACCACCAGCCGGCCGACCGGGCGACCTGGACCAGCCCCTCGACCTCCGGCCTGCCCAGCGCGTCGAACAGCGACAGCCACGGCGCGTCCTGCTGGCCCAGCACGGCGTCCAGGGTGGAGGCGCGCAGCGCGGCCGCGACGGGCTCCGACTCCTCCGTCGCGGCGATGCCCCGGCGGATCTGGACGACCAGCCGGTTCACCGGATCCCAGAGCCGCCCCCCGGTCAGCGACCAGGCCAGCGGCCAGTCCACAGGGCCCAGTGAGGCGTGCGCCTCGGCCCTGGCCCGCTCCCACGGGCCGGTCCGCACCGCGTCGCGCACCGGCCGGCCGGCGCCGAGCGTGGCGATGGCCCGCGCGCCCGCGGCGGGGGAGTCGACCCAGATGATCTTCTCGGGCTCGGCCAGGCCGGCGATCCGGTATGCCAGCCGTACTCCCGCCTCGGCGCCGGGCCGGTCGGCGGGACCGGACCTGAAGGCGGCCTCCTGCCAGCGGAGCGCGGCGGCGGTCAGGACGTCGGCCAGTTCGGTGGTGACGGTCATCGAATACCTCCAGCGTGGAGATCCGGGCTCCGCCCCGGTGCCGTCAGGTTCGGGGCCTGTCGGGCCGGCGGGCCGCTCGCCCCGGCGGCGCCCGTGGGGGAGATCCGGTCGGGCGGGAAAGTCGGGCGGGAAAGGGGAGTCGGGCGGGAAAAAGGGGAGGAGAGGTCAGTCGGCGACGACGCGGAAGGCGCCGGGGACGTATTCGCGCTGGCGCTGCACGCGGTACCAGCCCTTGGGCAGGGAGATCGCGGCGTGCTCCTCGTGGACGACGCGCCCCCCGGAGGGGACGTTCAGGAAGTCGGGGTCCATCGGCCGCAGGCCGCGCACCAGCGTGCCGGGGCCGACCACCGCGTGGGCGTGACCGGTGGCCTCGCCCAGGGCCAGCACCAGCCGGCCGCGGGCGTCACGCGGCGCGGACGGCGAGGTCCGGACCGGGGCGGGCACGGCCTCCTCGTGGACGGGCACGATCAGGATGTCTCCCTGGCGGTACATCTGGCAGGCTCCTCGCGTCGGGGGTCGATCGAAAGGTAGCCACCGCCACCGACATTTCCCGGCCGCCCGCCGGCGGGCGGCCGCCGTGCGGCGTGCCGGAGCCCAGGGGGACGCCCTCAGGCGCCCAGCCCGCGCAGCACGAACCCGCAGACGGTCTCCTCGGCCTCCTGCGGCGTCACCGTGCCGCTGAGCAGGGGCACCCGCTCGGCGCCGAGGACAGCGATGATCATGCGAGCGGCGGCGGCCACGTCGGGGGTCCGGAAGTCGCCCGAGGCCACCCCGCTGTCGATGATGCCGGTCAGGATGCGCTGCATCGGCGCGACGTGGTCGGCCAGCCGCTGGTAGGCGTCGGGGCCCAGGGCCGCCGACAGGTCGGCGGGGCCGGGGTGGGGGTGGGCGAGCAGCCCGGCGAGCTGGAGCCGGACGAACACCCGCAGCCGCTCGGCGGGGGAGGCGTGCTCGGGCAGCTCCCGCCCGTAGCTCTCGATGAAGTAGTGCGTCACCCGCTCGGTGAAGGCCAGCAGCAGCGCGGCCTTGTCGGGGAAGTAGTTGTAGAGAACGGTCCGGGTGATGCCGGCCTCGCTGGCCACGTCGGTCATCGAGATGGTGTCTATCCCCTGGTTGCGGGAGAGCCGCGAGAACGCCTGCAGGATCCGGTCCCGCGTCTGGGCGCGATGTTCGCCGATCGTCGCGGCCGAAATCCGGGGCATGCCCCCATGGTCGCACAGAGTGGGCGGCGCGGACGGGCTGTGAGCCGTGCGGTCTCCGTACCGGAGCGCCGCCGTACGGCGGGGCGCGGGGGAGCTCAGGCGGCGAGCTCGGCGCGTGCCACCCGGCCGAGGTCGGCGAGGACCTCGGTGTTGAGCAGGTAGGCCAGCTTGGTCTCGCGGATGATCCGCTGCCTGCCGGCCTCGTCCAGGGCCAGCGCGTCAAGCCGGGCGCGGTATTCGTTCTTGAACCGGGGCAGGCTGCCGACCCGGTCGAAGAGGTAGAAGTCGACGCCGCCGCCCGGCTGGTAGCCGTAGATCTTCTGCAGCTCCATCCGGATGAACTGCCCGCCGGACAGGTCGCCCATGTAGCGGGTGTAGTGATGGGCGATGTAGCCGTCCGGCCGGGTGGCGACCTGCTCGATGCGGGCGACCAGCGTCCGGGTCGGCGGGGAGGGCTCGATCCTGGACCGCCAGCCGGCGCCGTAGATCGTCTCCAGGTCGCGGGCCAGCGCCTCCTCGCGGTAGAGCTCGGGGAAGACGAAGGGGGCGGCGACCGGGTCGTCGGCGAGCGCTCTGGAGGCGCCGTCGAGGGCGACGTAGGCGAAGTAGTGCTGGGCGACCATCTCGCCGTAGGCCTCGCGGCTCAGGTGGCCCGCCATCAGGGCCTTGAGGTAGCTCTCGTCCTCGGCCGCCCCGTGGTCGCTCCAGGTGGCGTCCCTGAGGACTTCGGAGAACGCTGGCTCACTCATGATCACTCCGCGCTGAAGAGGCTTTTCATGACACAGTGTCACAAAAATCACGCACCCCCGTCAAGCTGATGACGACACCTTGTCATTAAACCGCTCCGGCTCCTCACCCGCCCGGACGGACCAGGCCCGTCTCGTAGGCGTGGACGATCGCCTGGGCCCGGTCGCGCAGGTTCAGCTTCGCCAGGATCCGGCCCACGTGGGTCTTGACGGTCTGCTCCGACAGCACGAGCTGCTCGGCGATCTCCTGGTTGGAGCGGCCCTGCGCGATGAGGGTGAGCACCTCGGTCTCGCGCTCGGTGATGTCGTCCAGCCGGCCGCGCGGGCGGCGCGGCCCGACCCGCGCGAACTCCGCGATCAGCCGCCTGGTCACCGAGGGCGCCAGCAGCGCCTCCCCGGCCGCGACCACCCGGACCGCCTCGGCGAGCTGCTGCGCCGAGGCGTCCTTGAGCAGGAACCCGCTGGCCCCGGCCCGCAGCGCCTCGTAGACGTAGTCGTCGAGGTCGAACGTCGTCAGGATCAGGATCCTGGGCGAGAAGCCGTCCCCGTCCAGGATGGCCCGCGTCGCGGCCAGCCCGTCCATGACCGGCATCCGCACGTCCATCAGCACCACGTCCGGCCGGAGCCCGGCCACCCGGTCCACCGCCTCGCGGCCGTCGGCCGCCTCGCCCACCACCTCGATGTCCGGCTGGGAGTCCAGGAAGACGGTGAGGCCGGTCCTGACCATGCTCTGGTCGTCGGCGATGAGCACCCGGATCGTCATGTGTTCTCCATGATCGGCAGAATGGCGGTGACCGCGAAGCCCGTCCCCACGGGCCCGGCCCACAGCCTCCCACCCAACATGGACGCCCGTTCCCGCATGCCGATCAGCCCGTGCCCCGGCTGCCCCTGTCCGCCCGCCTGTCCCGGCCCGTCGGGGGGATGGCGTCCGGCGTCGTTGGTCACATTGACGTGCAGTTCGTCGCCGGCCCGGTTGATCCTCATGGAGACGGCCGAGCCCGGCGCGTGCCGCATGGCGTTGCTCAGCGACTCCTGCGCGATCCGGTAGGCGGACAGGCTCACCGCCGTGGGCAGCCCGGTCAGGTCGCCGCCCAGGCTGAGCGTCACGGTGAGCCCGGTCGAGCGCGCGGTGCCGACGAGCTCCTCCAGGCGGCCGAGGCCCGGCTGCGGCGCGGTGTCGGTGCGCCCGTCCTCGTCCCTGAGCACGCCCAGCACCCGGCGCATCTCGGTCATGGCCGCGAGTGAGAGCACGCGGATCTCCCGCAGCCCCTCCTCCAGGCGTCCGGCGTCCCCGGCCGCCTGCAGCGGTACGGCCTCCGCCTGGATGGCGATCACCGACATGTGGTGGGCGACGACGTCGTGCAGTTCCCGCGCGATCCTGGCCCGTTCCTCCAGCGCGGCCTGCGCCGCCAGGGCCCGTTCGCTGCGCCGTTCCTCCTCGGCCAGGCGCCCGGCGGCCAGCCGCCGGGCACGCACGTTGTAGCCGAAGAGCGCGGTGACGCTCAGCAGGATCGCGGCTATGACGAGGTCGTCCCGGCTGGTGGACGAGAGCGCCACGCAGAGCATGGAGACGATCCACACGCCCAGGGTCGTCTCCCGACCGCAGCGGACCGCGACGGAGTAGACGACCAGGAGATAGGCGACGATCCCGACGATCGACACGGGATTGCCGGTCAGGGCGTCCATGATCGGGGCGGTGGTGAGCATGCCCACCGCGCTGATCCGCCATGCGGCGAGCGGCCAGTGCTCGCGTAACAGCAGGGGGAGAGCGAGGGCCGCGGCGGCGCAGTAGAGCCGCCAGTCGGGGGAGGGAGTGGGGAGCCTCCCGTTGCCGTCCAGGAGCATGGACAGACCCCCGCCGTAGGTGAACCAGGCGATCAGCAGGTTGGCCAGCACGACCAGGTCGACGGTCCGGAACGGCAGCAGTCCCAGGAACCTGGGGATCGGTATCCCCAGGCGGCGGGAGCGGGGGAACGGAGGGCCGGCGCGACCGCTGACCACCGCCAGGGTCAGCGGCCGGGTGAGCCGTACGAGACCGGCGGGCAGATTCACCCGGCCAGCCTAGACAGCCGCGGTCCGGCCCGCGTCACACCGGGGAGGGACCCTCCGCCTCACCCCTGGGAGGTACGGCAGGCCCGGCGGAGGCGGTCGTCGAGCAGGGAAATTACACAATTACGATCGCTCACAGCGAACACGCTCAACCTCGGGAACATTTCAAGGCTCCCATTAATTGAGTCGATGTAACTCAACCTTTGGAGTTCGCATGAGTGAGAGCTTGATCCTCCCGGTTCTTCCGCTCGACGACCAGGTCGTGCTGCCGGGCATGGTGGTTCCGCTGGACCTGTCGGAGAACGAGATCCGGGCCGCGATCGACGCGGCTCAGGCTCTCGACGACAACAAGCCAGAGGTGCTGCTCGTTCCACGCATCGACGGGCGATACGGTTCCGTGGGCGTCCGTGCCGTCGTCGAGCAGGTGGGCCGGCTGCCCGGGGGCGAGCCCGCGGCGGTGGTGCGCGGCGTCGACCGCGTCCGCGTGGGCTCCGGCACGACCGGCCCCGGCGCCGCCCTCTGGGTGCAGGCCACCTTGATCGAGGCCGTCCGGGCGGGCGAGCGCGCCGAGGAGCTGGCCAAGGAGTACAAGGCGCTGGCCACCACCATCCTGCAGAAGCGGGGCGCGTGGCAGGTCGTCGACGCGGTCAACCAGATGGACGACCCGTCGATCCTCGCCGACAACTCCGGATACGCCCCCTGGCTGAGCACCCCGCGCAAGGCCGAGATCCTTGAGACCCCCGACCCCGCCGACCGGCTGGAGAAGCTGGTCGAGTGGTCACGCGAGCACCTGGCGGAGCTCGACGTGGCCGAGACGATCCGCAAGGACGTCCAGGAGGGCATGGAGAAGCAGCAGCGGGAGTTCCTGCTCCGCCAGCAGCTCGCCGCGGTCCGCAAGGAGCTGTCGGAGCTCAACGGCTCCTCCCCGGAGACCGAGGAGGAGGACTACCGCGCCCGCGTCGAGGCGGCCGACCTGCCCGAGAAGGTGCGCGAGGCCGCGCTCAAGGAGGTCGACAAGCTGGAGCGGACCTCCGACCAGTCTCCCGAGACCGGCTGGATCCGCACCTGGCTCGACACCGTCCTCGACATCCCGTGGAACGAGCGGACCGAGGACTCCTACGACATCGCCGCGGCCCGCGCCGTCCTCGACGCCGACCACACCGGCCTCGACGACGTCAAGGACCGCATCATCGAATACCTCGCCGTCCGCGGGCGCCGGGCCGAGAAGGGCCTCGGCGTGGTCGGCGGGCGCCGCAGCGGCGCCGTGCTCGCGCTGGCCGGCCCTCCCGGAGTCGGCAAGACCTCGCTGGGTGAGTCCGTCGCCCGCGCGATGGGCCGCAAGTTCGTCCGCGTCGCCCTCGGCGGCGTCCGCGACGAGGCCGAGATCCGCGGCCACCGGCGCACCTACGTCGGCGCCCAGTCCGGCCGGATCGTCCGGGCCATCCGCGAGGCCGGTTCGATGAACCCGGTCGTGCTGCTCGACGAGGTCGACAAGGTCGGCTCCGACTACCGGGGCGACCCGACGGCCGCGCTGCTGGAGGTGCTCGACCCGGCGCAGAACCACACCTTCCGCGACCACTACCTGGAGGTCGAGCTCGACCTCAGCGACGTGCTGTTCCTGGCGACCGCCAACGTGCTGGAGTCCATCCCCGGCCCGCTGCTGGACCGCATGGAGATCGTCACGCTCGACGGCTACACCGAGGACGAGAAGGTCGCCATCGCCCGCGACCACCTGCTCCCGCGCCAGCTCGACAAGGCCGGCCTCACCGCCGAGGACGTCACCGTCGAGGAAGACGCGCTGCGCAGGCTGGCGGGCGAATACACCCGGGAGGCCGGGGTCCGGTCCCTGGAGCGCTCGATCGCCAGGATCCTGCGCAAGGTGACCGCCAACGTCGCGCTCGGCGAGGGCGAGCTGCCCGTGACGGTGGGAGACCTGGTCCCCTACCTCGGCCGCCCGCGCCACGTGCCGGAGTCCTCACTGCCGGAGTCCCGTCAGCGTACGGCGGTGCCGGGCGTGGCGACCGGCCTCGCGGTCACCGGCGCCGGCGGCGACGTCCTCTACGTGGAGGCGTCGCTGGCCGACCCGGAGACCGGCGACACCGGCCTGACCCTGACCGGCCAGCTCGGCGACGTCATGAAGGAGTCGGCCAGGATCGCCCTGTCCTACCTGCGCTCGCGCGGCGCGGAGCTGGAGCTGCCGGTGGCCTCCCTCAAGGACCGCTCGGTGCACATCCACTTCCCCGCGGGCGCGGTCCCCAAGGACGGCCCGTCCGCCGGCGTCACCCTGACCACGGCCCTGGCCTCGCTGCTGTCGGGCCGTACGGTCAGGAACGACGTGGCCATGACCGGTGAGATCTCCCTCACCGGCCGGGTGCTGCCGATCGGCGGGGTCAAGCAGAAGCTGCTGGCCGCCCACCGGGCGGGCATCACCACCGTGCTGATCCCGGCCCGCAACGAGCCCGACCTGGACGACGTCCCCGAGGCCGTCCGCAACGAGCTCACCATCCACACGGTGAGCGACGTGCGGGAGGTCCTGGAGATCGCGCTCACCCCGGCCAAGGTCGCCGAGCACGCCGCGGCCTGACCCGCCGTCCGCACGGCCCGTCCTCTCCGGAGGGCGGGCCCGTGCTCTTTCCGGAGGGCCTTGTCCGGAGGGCGGGTCCCGGGCCTCCGGAGGTCTTCTCCTCCCACGGGAGCCGGCGGACTCCGTGGCGGACATCGCCGCGCCGCTGCCGCTGTACGTGATCTGCGAGCTGCTCGGCGCGCCGGCCGAGACGCGCCCGCCGGGACCGGCCGCGGCGGTCCCGGCGCGGCGTGATCGAGGTCACATGACCTACCGGGAATCGAGGTAAGCAGGGCCGCGTTGACGCACACGTGAACGTGGCGCATCGTGAACACATGACCCCGCAGGGCCGGGTCGTGTGTCGTGGCATGCGCATGTGTCAGGCCTCTCCCATGCGGGCCATGCGCCGCATGTGCCTCATGCGCTGAAAGCCCGCACTCGCCCGTTCCCTCTACGAAGGCCCTGAGAACCATGACCTGCCCCGCGGACGGCCTCGTCCTGCGCCGTCTGAGCCATCTCCCCTTCCACCCCGGCACGCGCTAGCTCTTCCCCCGCTCTGAGGTCTTTCGACGATCCGTCCTGATGGTGGGGAACAGTTGTGATTGATGTGTCAGGCCTGCGTAAGGTCTATCGAGATCGGGGCCGTGAGGTGGTCGCCATCGACGGCGTCGACCTCCACGTCCGCGAGGGGGAGGTCTTCGGCGTGCTCGGGCAGAGCGGCGCCGGCAAGAGCACCCTGCTGCGCTGCGTGAACCTCCTGGAACGGCCCACCGAGGGCACCGTCACCGTGGCCGGGCAGGAACTGACCACGCTGGGGCAGGCCGAGCTGCGCAGGGCCCGGCAGCGGATCGGGATGATCCACCAGCATTTCGCGCTGCTGTCCTCCCGCACCGTCGCCGGGAACGTGGCCTTCCCGCTTGAGGTCATGGGGGTCGGGCAGGCCGAACGGGCCAGGCGGGTCGCCGAGCTGCTGGAGCTGGTCGGGCTGGCGGACAAGGCCAAGGCGCACCCCGCGCAGCTGTCCGGCGGGCAGAAGCAGCGGGTCGGCATCGCCCGCGCGCTGGCCGGCAGCCCCTCGGTGCTGCTGTCGGACGAGGCCACCTCGGCGCTCGACCCGGCCACCACGCAGTCGATCCTGGCCCTGCTCAGGAGCCTGAACCGGGAGCTCGGCCTGACCATCCTGCTGATCACCCACGAGATGAACGTCGTCAAGTCGATCTGCGACTCGGCCGCCATCATGCGCAACGGCCTGATCGAGGAGTCCGGGGCCATCCCGGAGCTGATCGCCAGGCCCGGGTCCCGGCTCACCGCGGAGCTGTTCCCCCTCCCCGCGCCGGACCCCGGCACCGTCACGATCACCTTCACCGGGCAGGCCGACGAGCCCGTGGTGTCGGAGGTGGTCCGCAAGTTCGACGTGGACGTCAACATCCTCGGCGGGGCGCTGGAGGAGGTGGCCGGCGTCTCCGCCGGACGCCTGCGCGTGCGCCTCACCGGTGACGAGCGTGACGCCGCCCTCGCCTATCTGTCCGGGCGCGGCCTGCTGGTGGAGGAGAGCCGGTGAGCGGGCGAGTGAGCGGACACGGTGGCAAGAGGCTGCGGCCGACGGAGGATGACGTATGACGTGGGACGAGATGGCTCCCCTGCTGTGGGAGTCGACCTGGCAGACCGCCCAGATGGTCCTGTGGTCCACGCTGTTCACCGTGCTGATCGGGCTGCCGCTCGGTGTGGCGCTGATCGTCACCGACCGCGAGGGCCTGTTCCCGTCCTGGACGCTGAACCGGGTGCTCGGGCTCGTGGTCAACATCGGCCGCTCGCTGCCGTTCATCGTCCTGATGATCGCGGTGATCCCGCTGACCAGGCTGATCGTGGGGACGACCATCGGCACCGTCGCCTCGGTGGTCCCCCTCACCCTCGGCGCCGCGCCGTTCTTCGCCCGGCTGGTGGAGACCGCGCTGCGTGAGGTCGGCCGGGACAAGGTGCAGGCGGCCCAGGCCATGGGGGCCGGCGGGGCCACCATCGTCGGCAAGGTCCTGCTGCCCGAGGCGATGGCCGGCCTGGTCGCGGGGCTCACCGTGACCGTGGTCGCGCTGATCTCCTACTCGGCCATGGCCGGGGCGATCGGCGGCGGCGGGCTGGGCGACCTGGCCATCCGCTACGGCTACCAGCGCTTCGAGACCACGCTGATGGTGGTCACCGTCGTCGTGCTGATCGTCATCGTCCAGCTCGCGCAGACCCTGGGCGACACCGTCGCCCGCCGTCTCGCCCGGCACTGACCCCTTCCTCTTCCCCGGGCCCCGCCACGAGCGGTGGCCCGTGGTCTCCCATGCCCAAAAGGAGTGCATCATGCGTAAGTTCCCTGCGATCGCGTCCGCGATCGTCGCCCTGGCCGTCGCGCTGACGGCCTGCGGCTCGACCGAGCCCACCACCGCCGCGGGCGCCGCGGGCAAGGAGTCGGCGTCGGAGGTGCTCAAGGTCGGCGCGAGCCCCGTCCCGCACGCGCAGATCCTGAAGTTCGTCAAGGACAAGCTCGCCGCCAAGGAGGGCCTGAACCTGGAGATCGTCGAGTTCACCGACTACGTCCAGCCGAACGTGCAGCTCAACGACGGCCAGCTCGACGCCAACTACTTCCAGCACAGGCCCTACCTGGACGACTTCAACGCCTCCAAGGGCACCAAGCTGAGCCTCGTCCAGCCGGTCCACCTGGAGCCGCTGGGCCTCTACTCCAAGAAGGTCACCGACGTGGCCGGGCTGGCTGCGGGCGCGACCGTCGCTGTGCCCAACGACGCCACCAACCTGGGGCGGGCGCTGAAGCTGCTCGCCGACAACGGCCTGATCACCCTCAAGGAGGGGGTCGGCACCGCGGCCACCGAGCGCGACGTGACCGGCAACCCCAAGAACCTCACGTTCCAGCCGCTGGAGGCCGCCCAGCTCCCCCGCTCGCTGGAGGACGTGGACGCGGCCGTCATCAACGGCAACTACGCGCTGGAGGCCGGTCTCAAGCCGGCCGAGAACGCGCTGGTGCTGGAGAAGGCGGAGGGCAACCCCTACGCCAACGGCCTGGTCGTGGCCGCCGGCGACGAGCAGGACCCGCGCGTGGCGAAGCTGGCCAAGCTGCTCGCCGGCCCCGAGGTGAAGCAGTTCATCGAGCAGACCTACAAGGGGGCCGTTACCCCCGCCGCCTGAGGCCGGTCACCGGGCCGTGGCCCCCGCGCCGCCGGGAGCCACGGCCCCGTCACGCCTTCTCACCGAACATTGAACCGAGTAACGTTCGGTTTCATGCACCCGGGAGCCATCGCCGCAGTCTCGCCGGACAAGCCCGCTGTGATCATGGCGGACTCCGGACGGGTCGTGACCTTCCGCGAGCTGGATGAGGAGTCCAACCGGCTCGCCCACCTCCTCCGCGCCACCGGGCTCCGGCCCGGCGACCACGTGGCCTTCATGCTGGAGAACCATCCGCTGTTCCTGGCCGTCGCCTGGGCCGCGCACCGCTCGGGCCTGTACTACACGGCCATCAGCTCGCGGCTGACGCCCGACGAGCTCGCCTACATCGTGGACAACTGCGGGGCGCGGGTGTTCGTCTCCTCAGCCAAGCTGGCGGAGGTCGCCACCTCGATCACCGCCGCGACGCCGAAGGTCGAGCTCAGACTCATGCTGGACGGCGTCGCCCCCGGCTTCGCCTCCTACGAGGAGGCGGTGGCCTCCCAGCCCGCCACGCCCGTCGAGGACGAGTGCCAGGGCATGGACATGCTCTACTCCTCCGGCACGACCGGCCGGCCCAAGGGCGTCAAACCCACCCTGTCCAAGGCTCCGCTGGACACGCCGGGAGCGCTGCTGCAGCTCATCCAGTTCCTGTTCGCGCCGTCGGCCGACAGCGTCTACCTCTCCCCGGCGCCGCTGTACCACGCCGCCCCGCTGCGCTACTGCATGAGCTTCCAGCGCCTGGGCGCGACGCTCGTGGTGATGGAGAGGTTCGACCCCGAGCAGGCGCTCGTGCTGATCGACAAGTACGGTGTCACGCACTCGCAGTGGGTGCCGACCATGTTCATCAAGATGCTCAAGCTGCCGGAGGCGACCCGGGCGCGGTATGACCTCTCGTCGCTGAGGTGCGCGATCCACGCCGCCGCGCCCTGCCCGGTCCCGGTCAAGGAGCGGATGATCGAATGGTGGGGGCCGATCGTCCACGAATACTACGCGGGGACCGAGGGCAACGGTTTCCTCTACGTCGGCCCGGACGACTGGCTCAAGCACAGGGGCACGGTCGGCCGTCCGCTGCTCGGCGTGGTGCACATCTGCGACGAGGACGGCAACGAGCTGCCGCCGCGTGAGCACGGCACGGTCTACTTCTCCGACGGTCCGCGCTTCGTCTACCACGGGGACGAGGAGAAGACGAGATCCGCACAGGACCCGCTGGGCCGGGGCTGGACCACTCTCGGCGACATCGGCTACCTCGACGAGGAGGGCTTCCTCTACCTCACCGACCGCCGCTCATACATGATCATCTCTGGCGGGGTGAACATCTATCCGCAGGAGGCCGAGAACGTCCTGTCCATGCATCCGAAGGTGGCGGATGTGGCGGTCTTCGGCGTCCCGGACGAGGAGATGGGCGAGCAGGTCAAGGCCGTCGTCCAGCCGAGCTCCATGGACCTGGCCGGCCCTGGGCTGGAGGCAGAGCTGATCGGTTACTGCCGCTCCCGGCTCGCGCCCTACAAGTGCCCCAAGTCCGTCGACTTCCGTGAGGAACTGCCCCGCCACCCCACGGGAAAGCTCTACAAGCGCCTCCTGCGCGACGAATACTGGCCCGCCGTCCCCTGAGCCCCCGGCCCCTTCCCGCCGGGCGGGAGGGGGGCGGTGCCGGGCGAGGCGGGCGGGCCTGGCGGGGCCCGCGGGACACGTCGCGACGGCGGAGAGCCGGCCACCGGGAGACCGGTCCGCGAAACATGGTTCCGGATCCGTCTGTCAGGGCAGGTGGTGCCGGACGGGAGGTGCTCCGCCCGTCGCGGATCGGTGTCGTCGATCGCCCACCGGAGGGATCTCGGTATGACGCAACCCCAGCCACCCATGTGCAGGACGTGCGGAGCGATGGTGGAACACCCCGGGCGTCACCGTGAATGGCACGAAGCCCTCCAGCGCCTGCTCCCCGGCCTGGAGGCCGAGCTGGAGACCGTACAGGGCGGCGAGGCCGACCACGGCTTCACGTTCTAGACGGGGTAGGTCCGGGACGACGGCGGGAGGGGCGGGTGGAGTCCTCAGCCCGCCGCCTGCCTCACGAGTGCGCCGATCCGCGCCTCGACGTCGGCGGTCAACTCCGTCAGGGCGAAGGCGGTCGGCCACATGGCGCCCTCGTCGAGGCTCGCCGCGTCGTTGAAGCCGAGCGTCGCGTACCTCGCCTTGAACTTCTGCGCGCTCTGGAAGAAGCAGAGCACCTTGCCGTCCTTGGCGTAGGCGGGCATCCCGTACCAGAGCTTCGGCGCCAGGGCCGGCGCGGCGGCCCTGATGACCTCGTGCAGCCGCTCGGCGATGACCCGGTCCGCCTCCGTCATCTCGGCGATCTTCGCGAGCACGTCGCGCTCCCCGTCCGCCGCGGCCGCGCGCGGACCGCGACGCGCGGCCGTCTTCAGCTCCTGGGCGTGCTCCTTCATCGCGGCCCGCTCGTCGTCGGTGAACCCGTCGAAGTTCTTGCCGGCGGCGGTGGTGCGGTCGGTGGCCTTCTGCGGTCCGTTCATGATGGGAATCTCCTTGTGTACGACTCTTGGTGGGAGGACTGTCTTGCCGGAGCGGACGCCGTGGCCGCGGCCTCTGCGGCTCCGCTGAGAGATCTCGCGGTGATGAGGCGGGCGGTCCCGGGCCACGGGTCCGTGCACGCTGCCCGGGGACCGGCACACCCTATCCCCACGCGCCGGCGATCTGCCGGGTGGTGGCGTTGAGCCGGTTGAACATGTTGGTGACGCCGATCATCAGGACGATCGCGGCCAGCTGCTTCTCGTCGAAGTAGGTGGCGGCGGTGTCCCAGACCTCGTCGTTCACCGCGTCGGCGCGGTCGGCCAGCCGGGTGGCGGCCTCGGCCAGCGCGAGCGCCGCCCGCTCGGCGTCGGTGAAGTACGGGGTCTCCCGCCAGACGGCGACGGTGGCCAGCCGCTCGTCGCTCACTCCGGCCTTACGGGCCGTCTTGGCGCCGCCGTCGACACAGGCGCTGCAACCGTTGATCTGACTGACCCGCAGGTGCACCAGCTCCAGCGTCTGCCCCTCCACCCCACCGGAGTGCACGGCCTTGAAGATCTCCTGGATGGGCTGCATCGCGCCGGGCAGGATGACGGCGGGGTTCTGCATACGAGACTGCATCGGGTTTCTCCTCTTTCAGGTCTTTCGGGCTTTCAGGTCGGCGCCCCGTTCCCTCGGCGGCGTGACTCCATGACAGCCGAAGGAGAGTTGCCATGACGACGGCCATGGGACACTCTGGGACAGCTGAAACGGTCCTGGCCAGCGGCGACCGCCCCCAGGAAGTTTCCGCCGACGTGGGACAGGGAGACAGGGGAACGGTGGCTGTGGAACAGCGGGCGGCGAAGGCCGACCCGAAGGAAGAGCTGGCCGCCCGCCTGCGCCTGCTCCAGGAGCTGTCGGAGCGCGGCGTACGGGCCCTGGCCCGGGACGCGGGCCTCAGCTCGTCGTCGCTGTCGCGCTACCTCAGCGGCCAGACGGTGCCGCCCTGGCCCGCGGTGATCGCGCTCTGCCGCCTCCTCAAGCGCGACCCCCGCCCGCTGCGCCCCCTGTGGGAAAGCGCCTCGAACCCCCTGCCGGCACCTCCGAAGACCAGCCGCCAGGTCCAGCCCCCGTCGCCGCCCGCCGGGGCTCCGCGCCAGCCCCGCAACGATCTGCCGCGCGACGTGCCCGACTTCACCGGACGCGGAGCCCAGCTCGCCGCCGTGCTCGCCAACGTGGACAGCAGCCGGGTGGTCGCCGTCGACGGCATGGCGGGCGTCGGCAAGACCTGCCTGGCGGTGCACGCCGCGCACCGGCTCGCCGCCGACTACCCCGACGCCCAGCTCTATGTGGACCTGCACGGGTTCACCGCCGGGCGGGAACCGCTCGGTCCCGACCCCGCGCTGCGGGCCCTGCTCGCCGCCCTCGACGTCCCTTCGGAGAAGATCCCGCAGGAGGGCGGCATCGAGCCGCTGGCCGCCTGCTGGCGGTCGGAACTGGCCCACCGGCGGGCCGTCGTGGTCCTCGACAACGCCGCCGACGCCGACCAGGTCCGCCCGCTGCTGCCCGGCGCCGGCCCCTCCGTCTTCCTGATCACCAGCCGCAACCGGCTGCTGGGCCTGGAGGAGGTGCCCCCGGTGTCGCTGGACGTGCTGACCCCGCAGGAGAGCGCCGAACTGCTGGCCCGCGCCAGCGGCGATCCCGGCGGACCCGACAGCCGGCTGGCCCGCGACCCGGAGTCCGCCGCCGAGGTGCTGCGGCTGTGCGGCCATCTGCCGCTGGCCCTGCGGCTGGCCGCGGCCCGGCTGCGGCACCGGCCGGGCTGGACCGTGGGCATCCTCGTCGAGCGGATGGCGGAGGGCGCCACCGAGTTCGACACGGCGTTCGCCATGTCCGTGCGGCAGCTGGACCGGGCCCAGCGCCGCTTCTTCCGGCTGCTGGGCCTGCTGCCCGGCTCGACCTTCGACGAATACGTGGTGGCCGCACTGGCAGAGCTGCCGCTGCGCAGCGTCCGGACGATGCTGGAGGACCTGCTCGACGCGCACCTGGTCCAGCAGCCGGCGGCCGGCCGCTACCGGCTGCACGACCTGGTGCGCCAGCACGCGCGCCGGGCCGCCGACGAGCAGGACTCACCGGCGGAGCTGGAGCAGGCGCTGGGCCGGGTGTTCGACTACTACGTGCACGCGGCGTCGGCGGCCGACGCCGCGATGTCGTACCTGTCCCCCAGCCGGGCGGTCTCCGCGGGCCGCCCCCCGGCCGAGCTGCCGCAGTTCACCGGCAAGCACGCGGCCCTCTACTGGTTCGTCACGGAATACACCAACCTGATGGCCGTCTTCGAGGCGGCGGTCGCGGCCGGAGCCGACCTGCACGTGTGCGAGCTGCCGCGCTTCATGCGGGCGTTCTTCGCGCGGCGCTGCGGCACGACGCACCTCAACGTCCTGTTCGAGCGGTCGCTGGTCGCCGCGCAGCGCCTGGACGATCCGCTGCAACTGGCCGAGGCGCACAGCGACCTGGGCTTCGCCCGCTACAACGCGGGCCGGATGGCGGAGGCGGGTGCCGCGTACGAGGCGGCGGCACCGCTGATGTCCCAGGTCGGGGACACCAGGTCGGAAGCCGAACTGACCATGCGCCGCGGCTACCTGCGGTGGGACGAGGGCCGCGTCGAGGAGCCGCTCGAGCTCTTCCGGCTGGCGGGCAGACTGTACGCGGCCGCCGACTGCCCGATGGGCGCGGCCCACGCGACCGCGTACGAGGCCTGGGCGATGCTGCAGCTGGGACACCGCGAGGACGCGGCGCGGCTGGCCCGCGAGGCACTGGCCATCCCGCACACCGACCCCGCATGGCCCCCCACGCTGACGGCCCGGATCACCCTCGGTGTGGCCATCGCCCAGGACGAACCCGGCGAGGCGATGGAGCACCTGGAGCAGGCGCTGGCGCTGTCCCGCGAGGACGGGCACAAGCACAACGAGGCGTGGTGCCTCAACTGTCTGGGCGTCGCGCTGCGGCAGATGGGCCGCTACGAAGAGGCGCTCGCCAGTCACCGGCAGGCGTTCGCCCTGCTGGACGAGCTGTTCGAGGAGCACTGGAAGATCCATTTCCTCAACGGCTACGCCGAGACCTGCCGGCTGGCGGGCCTGCCCGAGGAGGCCGTGCGACTGCACCGGCAGGCGCTGGAGCTGGCCCCGAGGCTGGGATACCGATACGCCGAGGCGCTGGCCCACGAGGGAATCGCCGCCGTCCTCGACGAGACGGACCCGCCCGCGGCCGCCGAGCACCGCGCGGCCGGGCAGGCCGTCCTGCAGGAGCTCGCCGGCACCGGGAGGAGCTGAGCGGGGCCGAGTGCCGGCTGAGTGCACTGCTGCACCTCGCCTGTCCTGCTCTGTGCAGAGGAGCCCTTTCCCGTTGCGCACTCTCGGGTGTCGTGGGAAAGTTGGCCGCGCCTCGCAGCACATACACACAGCAAAGGATTGAAGCCAATGGTCTCGGCGTCCCTCAGCGGCCGCCGTTGGCAGTGATCGGTCTGCTCTCCTGGCAGCACCGGACACCATCGACGCCACGCCCGTCTCCTCACGGCGGCCCCACGTGCGGTGCCTGATACACCGCCCCCATTTCCCTGTCCGGGGAGGGCTCTGGCCCAACACCGGGTCTGACAAGCATGCGCGGCTCACCGATCCGCCCCGCGCGGCGGGAGCGCGCTCCACCATGTCATCTACGTGAGGTCAACTCATCATGGACACCAAGGTCCAGAGCTTCGCCGTCGCCAACCTCCGTCGCCGCCCCGTGGTCGTCCAGACCGGTGGCTTCGTCGCAGGGTTCGACCCCAGCACCACCAGCCCATACATCAACTACGCGACCCCTGTGCCCGGCGCCCGGCCGACCGGCCGGGATGTCGCAGCGCTGATCGAGGCCTTCCGTGAGCGCGGCCTCAAGCCTCGGCTCGAGTTCGCGCCGGATGCCGCGCCCGCCGTGGAGCCCGCACTGCGCAGGGCGGGATTCACCGTGGAGGAGGTACACGAGTACCTGGTCTGCACCGCGGCCCGGCTGACGATGCCGCCCGTCACCGATGCGCCCGCATCGGTTACGGCCGCAGCCGCGCTCCTTGTGGAGACCCCCTCCACGGACGAGGACTACGCGTCGATCGACGCGGCCTTGTCCGAGGCGTTCACCGGCGAGATCACCCCCTCCCCGCAAGGCGCCGCCCGGCTGCGCCGCACCCAGGAGAACGGCGGGGCGGTGCGGTTCGTCCGGGCACCCGACGGCGGCTGTGCCGGTGGAGCCTCCTGCTCCGCACCGGCCGTGGGTACTGCGGAGCTGTCAGGTGTGGGCACTCGCCCCGCCTTCCGCGGCCGTGGCATCGCCGCCTCGGTCACCGCCGCACTGACCGAGACCATGCTCGCCCAGGGAGCACAGTCGGTGTGGCTGGAGTACTCGGGTGAGGGATCACGCCGCGTCTACGAACGCGTCGGCTACAAGCCCCAAGGCACCCGCCTGTACATGGCACTCGAAGGGTGAGGTGCGGGGCGGGGACGGTTCAGGGCGTCCCCGCCCTCGGCGGGCGGTACCGCCAGAGGCTGCCTGTACGTCATTCCGAAAAGATCAGTGACCGAGCGTTTCGAAATGATGCTCGGAGTCGGCGGAGGCAGACGATGCCGCAGGCCACCGAGGGGGCTTGGGGATGCGGGTAGATGAGGACCTGCTGCGTTCGTACGAAATATCTCCGGGACGTGATCTGACGGACATAATCAACCCGTTGATCACTAAAGAGGAGAGGCATGCTTCATGGCAGACCAGCCGAGCTTCTTACGGACCGGCCGGGCGATGGCGGTGGCCACCCTTGTCTCCCGGATCACCGGGTTCCTCCGTACGCTGGCGCTGGTCGCCGCCCTCGGGCTCGGCACGCGTCTGCTCGACGCCTACACCGCCGCCAACGTCACCCCCAACAGCATCTATGAACTGGTGATGGGCGGGGCGGCGGCGAGTGTGCTGGTCCCGCTACTGGTCCGCGTCGCAGCTGACGACAACATCGACAAGGACCTGTTCACACAGCGGCTGCTGTCCCTGGTGCTCTACGGGCTCTCAACGGTCGTCATGGCGACGATCATCGCTGCCCCGCTCATCGTGGATCTGACCGTTCCTGGGTTCAGCTCCGCGCAGCGTGAGCTGGCCGTCGACTTCACCCGAATCTTCCTGCCCCAGATACTTTTCTACGGCATCAGCGCGACACTGGCCGCGATCTTGAACGTCCGTGGCTGGTTCGCCGCTCCGATGTGGGCCCCGGTGGCCAACAACCTGGTCGTCATCGCCACCGCCGGGACATTCCTGCTGGTCGGCGGGACCGGCCGACTGGAAACGCTGACCCAAGGCCAGATGCTGCTGCTGTCGATCGGCACCAGCGCCGGAGTCGGCGCCCAGATGGTCGTCCTGGCGATGGTCACTCGCCGGGCCGGCCTCCCACTACGGCTGCGCGCCGATCCGCGAGGCATCGCGGTGCGCAGAATCGCGGCGATGGCCGGATGGACCATCGCATCGGTGACCGCCGCACAGGTCGCGCTGATCGTGGTCAACCGTCTCGCGTCGCAGGCCGGACCCGGCGCGGTCAGTGTCTTCTCCAACGCGTACACCTTGTTCCAGCTGCCGTACGCGGTCATCGCGGTGACCGTGATCACCGGTTTGCTGCCTCGCATGAGCCGGGCGGCAAGCGAACACGACCTGTCCCAGGTCACCGCCGACCTGTCCCAGAGTCTGCGGCTGACCGGCGTGGTGCTGGTTCCCGTGGCCGCCGCGCTCGTCGTGCTCGGCCCCCAGCTGACCACCTTGCTGTTCGCGCACGGGAACGCCTCGCCCGGCGCAGCCCGTCTCACTGGCGTGGTGCTGGCGGCCTACGGGCTGGCGCTGGTTCCGTTCGCCGGCTATCAGATCATGCTGCGCGTCTACTACGCTCTCGGTGACACGCGCACGCCGGCCCTGATCAGTGTGGCGGTCTCCGCCGCTCTCCTCGTCACCAGCCTGGTCGCCGCGCGGCTTTACCCAGGCGCGGATATGGTCATCGCCCTCGCCGGATGCACGGCCATCGCCTACGCCTTGGGATTGGTGATCGTCGCGCAGTTGCTGCGGCGTCGCATCGGCCGCATCGATGGCCATCGCCTGCTCAGCTCCCACTCGCGCATGCTGGTGGCCGCGGTCGTCGCCGGGCTCACCGCTGCGGTTGTCGCTTCGGGTCTCGGTCCGGCTGTGGGTACAGGACCGCGCGGTTCGCTCGCCATTGTCTGCGTTGCGACAGCCGTCGGCGCCTGTCTTTATGCATTGATCGCCCGCCTTCTTCGGATCGGCGAGTTCACTGCCCTGACAGCCGGATTGCGCATCACCCGTACCTGATCAAGGCCTGGACCTGACCGGAGGCGGCGGGCCGGCGGCGCCGCCTCCGGGCCGGATACCGGACAGTGCATTCACACTGTCCGGTACAGAAATCGGCGACCGACGCTGTGACCTGCACAAACATTCGGAGCCCGGGAGTGCCCGCGGCGGGTGGGGGCTTCGCTGCCCTGCGGGTGCGCCGGGGGCGGACGGCGTGGATGTCGACGATGTTGGTTCCGGACATGTGGAGGGCTCCTTGTCGTGGGCGGCAGCCATCGAGCGGCCTGCCAGGAGGAGGCCGATCATTGGCTCAATCACCTACGTCCAAAGCGCTGGAAGATCTCATGGAGTGGTTTCCGGGCTGTTCGGCCTGCTTTGACCAGCCGCTATAAGCGGGCTGTCAGAGGATTCGAACAACCGAGATCATCCTCTTAACCTGCGCTTACGCGCGCTGAGGCATCGTTTCAGTCACCGGGAGGACCGGTCGCCGCCCGGCAACCCACGGGCGGACGCAGGAGTTGGGGGAAGACATGGATCCGAACAAGAATGAGCAGGGCGGCACCCCGGCCGAGACGACCCCCGGCAACGACGGCTGGACTCAGTTCGGCAAGGTGCCGCCGCGTGCGGGAGAGTACGCCCCGGGCGGGGAGGCCGGGCCGGAGCCGACGCTGATCCACCCGGTGCCGGGACCGTACGCGGCCGAGGCGCCGCCCGCGGTCCCCGCGCAGCGGCTCCCGCTCACCGCCGCGCAGAAGCTGGGCGCGGGGCTGGCACTGGCCGCGATGGCCGTCGGCGGCGGGGTGGCGGGGGCCTTCGCCATGGCCTCCTTCGGCGGCACCACCACCACGATCGGCTCCTCCACCAGCCCGGTCGTCAGCCAGGTCAGCAACGTGACCACGGTCGCCGACGTCGCCAAGGCCGTCCAGCCCGCGGTGGTGTCCATCCAGGTCAAGACCGCCAACGGGGGCGGCGAGGGGTCCGGCGTGGTGCTGTCGGCCGACGGCCTGATCCTGACCAACAACCACGTGGTGGAGGCCGGCGGGCTGGGCCAGGGCGCCCAGGTGAGCGTCAAGTTCAGCGACGGCAAGTCGGCCACCGCCAAGGTCGTCGGCACCGACCCCGCCACCGACCTCGCGGTCATCCGGGCCGAAGGCGTCTCCGGCCTCACCGCGGCCTCGATCGGCGACAGCGACCGGCTCAAGGTGGGCGACTCCGTGCTCGCCATCGGCAGCCCGCTCGGCCTGTCCGGCTCGGTCACCGCCGGGATCGTCAGCGCGCTGAACCGCACGCTGACCGTCGGCGGCCAGCAGCAGCAACAGCTCCCGCCCGGCTGGGGCGGCGGGCAGCAGGGCGGCAGCGCGCCCACCGCCATCGGCGGCGCCATCCAGACCGACGCGGCGATCAACCCGGGCAACTCCGGCGGCGCGCTGGTCAACGCCTCCGGGGAGCTGGTCGGCATCAACACCGCCATCGCCACCAACGGCGGCGAGGGCAACATCGGCGTCGGCTTCGCCATCCCGATCAACACCGCCAAGCAGGTCGCCCAGCAGCTCATCGACAAGGGCAAGGTCACCCACGCCTTCCTCGGCGTGAACCTCGCCCCCGTCACCGGCGACGCGGGCGGAGCCCTGGTCAGCCAGGTGGTCGAGGACAGCCCCGCCGCCCGGGCCGGGATCAAGCAGGGCGACCTGATCACCAAGATCAACGAAACCGTGGTCGAGGACGGCACCACCGTGGTCGGCGCGGTCCGCGGCTTCAAGCCGGGGCAGAAGGTGACCGTCACCTACGTCCGCGACGGCCAGACCCAGACCGCCACGGTGACCCTCGTCGAGAAGGCGGGGGAGTAGGCTTCACGGACGGATGTGCCGCCGGGGTCGCTGCGGACCCGGCGGCACATCCTTTTCGGACCCGGTGGCGTGTCTTCGGACCCGGTGGCGTGTCGTGGCGCGGGACCGGGCCGGGCGTGAGCCGGTCGGCGGCCGCCGAGCCCCGCTGCTCGATCGGCGCTGCTCGATCGGCCGGAGTGTCTCCTCGGGGCTGAGCGCCCGTCCGTCGGCGCCGCCGGGGTCTCCTCGGAATCGCGGCGGGGCCCGGTTGCCCGGACCATCTGGCCCGGACCATCTGGCCTGGACCATCTGCCCCGGACGGCGGACCCCGTCGCGCCGTCGCGCGACTCCCGGCTGTCCGGGACTACCGCCGGGCCACCAGCGCCTCCGAGCGCCACAGGTCGCGGTAGTAGCCGGGGGCCTCCACCAGCTCCGCGTGGGTGCCCCGCTGGACCACCGAGCCGTTCTCCAGCACCACGATCTCGTCCACCTGCTCCAGCCCGCGCAGGCGGTGGGTGACCAGCAGCGTCGTGTGGCCGTGGGTGGCGTCCAGCAGGTCGGCCATGAGCGCGTCGGCGGTCTCCTCGTCCAGCGCCTCGGCGGGCTCGTCCAGCAGCAGCACCGGCGGGTCGTTCAGCAGCGCCCGGGCCAGGGCCAGCCGCTGCAGCTGCCCCCCGGACACCGTCCGCCCGTCCTCGCCGAGCACGGTGTCCCAGCCGGTCCGCTCCACCCACCGCTCCAGCCGGGCCCGCCGTACGGCCTCCGCCAGCGCGTCCTCGTCGGCCTCGGGGCCGGCCAGCCGGAGGTTGTCCCTCAACGACGCCTGGAACACGTAGGGGTCCTGGGTCAGCCCCGTCATCATCCGCCGGGCGTCGTCGGCCGACAGCTCCCCGATCTCCACCCCGCTCAGCCGGATCGTGCCGGACTCGGGCTCGACCAGGCGCATCAGGGCCGACAGCAGGGTGCTCTTGCCGGCCCCGCTGGGGCCGACCAGGGCGACGCGGCGGCCGGGGGTGAGGGTGAGGCTGACGCCGTTGAGGGCGGGGGCGCGGCCGGGGCCGTGCCGGACCACCAGGTTGTCGACCTCGACGGTCGGCGGGCCGTCGGGGACGGCGGCGGGAGCAGCGGGCTCGGTCACGGCGGGCGGGGTCGCGCGGACCTCCCGCAGCCGGCGGAGGGCGGCCAGCACCCCGGTCAGCCGCTCTCCGGCGGCGGCCATCGGCAGCACCGGCTCGAACGACACCAGCGAGGTCAGCGCGAGCACCGCCGTGGCGACCGCGCCCGCTCCGGCGTCGCGGGCGACCAGGACGACCGCCAGCACGGTCAGGCCCTGGGTGAGCGCGCCCAGCGCGGTGGCCACCGCGTTCGCCCGGGCCTGCCGGCGCTCCAGCGCGGCCAGCCGGGCGTCGGCCTCGGCGCAGGCCGCCAGCGCGCGGTCGCCGGCCCCGTAGGCGGCCAGGTCGGCCGAGCCGTGCACCAGGTCGGCGACCCGGGCGGCCAGGTCGGCCCGGGCGGGCGCGATCCGCGCCGACCAGCGCCGGGCGGCGGCGGCCGCGCCGGCCGGGATCAGCACCCCGGCCACCACCAGCCCGGCCAGCAGCGTCAGCGCCGCCGCCGGGAGCAGGAACAGCGCGATCACGACCGCGGCCACGCCGGTGACCAGCGCCGCGACCGCCGGCAGCAGGCAGCGGACCAGCAGGTCCTGCGCCGCGTCGGTGTCGTCGACCATCCGGCTGAGCAGGTCGGCCCCCCGGTGGTTCAGCGGACCGGCCGGGACGAGCGCCTCATACAGCCGCTCCCGGGTCGTGGCCTGGGCGCGCAGCGCCACGTCGTGCCCGGTCAGGCGCTCGCCGTAGCGGAAGACGCCCTTGCTCGTCGCGAACGCCCGGACCCCGACGATCGCCACGCTCAGCGCCGCCAGCGGGGGCTGCTCGGCGGCCCTGGTGATCAACCATGCCGCCGACCCGATCAGCCCGAGCCCGGCCAGCTCGGCCGCCGCCCCCGCCCCGGCGGCCAGCGCCAGCCGTCCATCCATCCGCTTCACAGGGACCTCCCGGTCTTCTCCGCAGGAACGGCGCCGTCGGTCGGGCCGGGTCCCCGGGCGGCTGCCCGGTCGGACACCACACGGCCGTCGGAGATCCGGATCACCCGGTCGGCCAGGTCGATCATCGCGGGCCGGTGGGCCACGATCACGGAGGTGCGGCCGTCGGCGAGGTCGCGGGTGGCGGTCACGACCGCGCCCTCGCTGCGGCCGTCGAGCCGGGCGGTGGGCTCGTCGAGCAGCAGGACGTCGGTCGACGGGCGGCAGAAGGCGCGGGCGAGCGCGACCCGCTGCCGCTGCCCGGCCGACAGGTCCGCGCCGCGCTCGCCGAGCACCGTGTCGTATCCCTCCGGCAGCGCCCGCACGAACTCGTCGGCGTGCGCGGCCCGTGCCGCCGCCTCGATCTGGCCGGCCGTCGCGCCGGGGGCGCCGAGCCCGATGTTGTCGGCCACCGAGGTGGCGAACAGGTGGGGGCGCTGCGGCACGAACGCCAGCCGCCCGCGCCACCGGTCGAGGTCGGTGAGCTCGACGCCGTCGATCAGGACCCTGCCGGCGGCGGGGGTGACGAAGCCGAGCAGCAGGTGGAGCAGCGTGCTCTTGCCCGCGCCGCTCTCGCCGACCAGCGCGACCCGCTCGCCGGGCGCGATCACCAGCGAGACGTCCTCCAGCGCGGCCTCCTCCCGGCCGGGGTAGCGCACGGTGACGTTCTCCAGCCGGATCTCCGGCGCGGCACCCGGGTCCGTGCCCGGGTCGGTCTCCGCCGCGGGCGTCCGCCCGTCCCGCGCCGGGGGCTCCGCCTGCCCGTCCAGTACGGCGAAGGCCTGGTCGGCCGCCGCGACCCCCTCCATCGCCGCGTGGAACTTGTTGCCCATGTTGCGCAGCGGCAGGTATGCCTCGGGGGCGAGCAGCAGCACCAGCAGCGCGGTCGACAGGTCGAGCGACCCGGACAGCAGCCGCAGCCCCACCGGCACGGCGACCAGCGCCAGCGACAGCGAGGCGGCCAGCTCCAGCACCAGCGACGACAGGAACGCCACCCGCAGCGTGCGCATCGTCGCGGTGCGGTGGGCGTCGGCGACCTGCCGGATCACCCCGGTCTGGAAGTGGGCCCGGCCGAAGGCGCGCAGCGTGGGCAGGCCCCGGACCACGTCGAGGAAGTGGCCGCCGAGGCGGGCCAGGGCCCGCCACTGCCGTTCGGTGACGGCCTTGGTGTGCATGCCGACCAGCGCGCCGAAGATCGGGATGAGCGGCAGCGTGACCAGCACGATCACCGCGCTGGCCAGGTCGGCGACGGACAGCCGGACGAGCACGGCGATCGGCACGGCTCCCGCGACCGCGACCGACGGGAGGTATCCCGACAGGTAGGGGTCGAGGGCGTCCAGGCCCCGGCCGGTCAGCGTCACCAGCTCGCCGGAGCGGTGCGAGGTCAGCCGGGCCGGGCCCAGCTCCTGCAGCCGCGACAGCAGCCGGTGACGCAGCGCGGACTTCACGCCGGTGGTCGTACGGCCGGCGGCGACGCCCTGCAGCAGGCCCAGCGCCGCCCGGACGCCGACGACCAGCGCCAGGAGGGCCAGGGCCGAGGCCGCGAACCGCCCGGACAGCACACCCGCCAGCAGTTCCGCCTGGACCAGGACGAGCAGGCCGGCGACGACCGCGGCGGCCAGGCAGAGGGCGAGGTGACGGCGGACGGCACGTTCGCTCCGGGCGAGCCGTAGGAGATCCTTGTGCATGCGAACCTTTGAAAAGCCTCAGAAGAACGACGGGATCCGATCGGCCGCACGCCGGGGACCGAACGTGTGCCATACCCATACTTGCGCGCCCACCATGAGGGGCGCGAACGGCACAATCATGAAACTCAACACACTTAGCGTCGAGGCGGGCGCGGTGTGCTCCAGCAGCCACGGGGTGAGCACGGCCAGCAGCACGGTGACGGGCGCGGCCGCGACGCAGGCCGAGACCAGCAGCGCCCCGCCGCTCCGGCGCGCCCCGGTCACCTGCCCGGGCAGCCGCCAGGAGAGGAAGGTCCAGCCGTGGAAGGCGAACGCCGCGGCGACCAGCAGCCCCCCGCCGAGGCCGGCCAGGCTGAGCGGCGGCCCGGACAGGCCGCCGGCCACCGCGGCCAGCGCCATGCCCCAGCTCAGCGCCAGGCCGTAGGAGCCGGCGCAGATCACCCAGTCCCAGCCCGCCCGCCAGGCGGGGCCGTCGAGGCGGCGGCGGAACCACAGACCGGCGTCGCGCAGGATCCATGAGACGAGCAGGATGACGACCAGCGGGTAGAGGCCGTACAGGACCTCTCCCTCGACCGAGGGGAAGGCGCCGAACAGCACGCCCGCCACGGCCACCAGCCAGACCTCGTTGGCCAGGACGAACGGCGCCATCGCGGCGACGACGCGGTCACGGTCCCGCTGGGTCCTGCCGAGCACGGGCAGCAGCATGCCCAGGCCGATGTCGAAGCCCTCCAGGGCGGAGTAACCGATCAGCAGGAGGGCGAACACGCCCGTCCAGAGGATGTCCATGGTCGTCTCCCTAGAGGTTGAGCGCGTGCGGGCGCTCGGCGAGGTCGGCGGGGCCGTCCGCGCCGAGGGTGGCGGCGGCGGGCCCGCGCTGGACGGTGCGGGCGATCAGGAGGTAGTCGACGGCCGCGAGCAGGCCGAGCACGCCGATGAAGCCGAGGAACGAGAGGGTGACCATCCCCTTGGTGAGCCCGGGGGACATGGCGTCGGCGACGGTGAGCCTGCCGTTGATCAGCCACGGCTGGCGGCCGACCTCGCGGGCCAGCCAGCCGAGGATCGCGGCCAGGAAGGGCAGCGGGGTGATGAGCATGAGGATCGGCTGCGCCCAGCGCCAGCGCGGCAGCCAGTACACGGTGGGCAGCAGCACGAGCATGACGAAGAGCTGGAGCAGCTGCCCGATCATGATCATCATGCCGAGCCCGGTCCCGGCCAGCGGCTCATCGCTGAACTTGCCCGGCTGGACCTGGGAGATGGCGCCGAACTGGGCGTAGCCGAAGCCGACGGTGACCAACGAGCCGACGAAGGCGGTGACCACTCCCAGGCGGAGCGACCCCGTGAAGAACTCCCGCTCGGTGGTGTGCTTGAACAGGTGGTAGGCGCTGGCGCCCGTCAGCACGGAGCCCCCGACCCACAGGCCCGCGCCGAGCACGTGGGGGAGCGCCATGACCAGGGTGGGGTTGGTCAGCAGGGCGCCGAAATCGGTCAGCACCAGCCGGCCGCCCCGCTCCACGGCCCCGGCCGGGTTCTGCAGGAACGAGTTGGCCACCATGATCCAGAAGGCGGAGGCGTAGGCGGTCAGCGTCACCAGCCAGATGCACGCCAGGTGGAGCCACTTGGGCAGCCGGTGCCAGCCGAAGATCCACAGCCCCAGGAAGGTGGACTCCAGGAAGAAGGCCACGAGCGTCTCGATGGCGAGCGGCGCGCCGAAGATGTCTCCGGCGTAGTGGGACAGGCCGCTCCAGCCCATGCCGAACTGGAACTCCATCACCAGTCCGGTGACGATGCCGAGCGCGTAGTTGATCACGTAGATCTGGCCCCAGAAGCGGGTCGCCCGCTCGTGGACGGGCCTGCCGGTCACCGTGTGGCGGGTGTGCATGATCGCGACGAGGGGGGCCAGGCCCAGGGTCAGCACGACGAACAGGAAGTGGAGACTCCCCGTCACCGCGAACTGCGTCCGGGCCAGGTCGAGCACGTCCATGGTGTCACCTCCGTTGTTATGTCTGTCTACACATAGACACTCTACATGTAGGCCATCTACATGTAGAGTGTCTATAGGAGAGGTAGGGTGACACCGTGAGTGAGCGAAGCGAACGGGCCGGCGGGACGGCTCCCGCGCGCCCGGCACGGGAGGCCGTGTGAACACTGACGCGCTCCGGGGGCACATGGACGCCCTGCTGCTGTCGGTGCTGGAGCACGACCCTCTGCACGGATACGCGATCATCGAGGCGCTGCAGGAGCGCAGCGGCGGCGCGCTGAACGTGCCGACCGGCACGGTCTACCCGGCGCTGCGCCGGCTGGAGCAGGCGGGATACCTGGCCAGCGAGTGGGCCACGGTGGGCGGGCGCAAGCGGCGCACCTACCGGCTGACCTCATCGGGCCGCGCGGCTCTGGCCGGGGAGCGCTCCGCCTGGCGGGAGTTCGCCGGTGTGATCGGCAGCGTCCTGGAGCCGCGCTCTACGCGGTGAGCAGCCGGCGGGCGGTGACGCTGAGGCACCGGCTCGCGCCGTACAGCTGCATGAGCAGGAACGCGTCGCTCACCAGCGCGACGGCCACGCCCGGCGGGTAGCCGGAGAAGCCGACCGGGCCCTGCGCGCCGTACATCAGCGCCATGCTCAGCGTGATCGTGACCGGCAGCATGGCCCAGACGAGCACGGCCAGCGACCGGGTGACGATCCGGGGCCGCCGGATCCGGCGCAGCCCCCGTCCGAGCGCGAGCAGCGCGAGGCCGCCAAGCACGCCGGTGAGCATCTGGAGGATGTCCAGGCCGCGGGCGACCGGTGTGAACCAGCCCGGCCTGACGATGTGGTCGGTCGCCTCCGCGGGGAAGATCTGCCAGATCACGGCCCACATGAGCGCGGTCAGCGGCACGCTGACGAAGAGCAGGGCGGCCAGCCTGCGGCCCGCCGAGACGGCCAGTTCCTCCTGGTAGCCCGGTGCGATCTCGCTGATCGAGCCGAACTCCTCGACCGCGACGCGCTCGGCCTCGGCCCGGTCCAGCCCGCCGCCCTCCAGCGCGTCGGCGGTGTCGAGCAGGCTGTCACGCGCCTCGGTGACCATGTCGAGCTTCGGCCCCCTGGGGCCTTTGAGAGTGCGGCTGAGGCCGGTCACGTAGTCGTCGATGACTCCGGTGCTCGCCATGTTCTCTCCAGTCGCGTGGTCCCCCTCAGGGTAGTCGCCCCCCATCCTGGTCCCGGCGGGAGATCGGCGCATCGGGGACTCCCCTGAGAAGACCCGGAGTCTCGGCTACCCTCCGCCGCCGACCGCGGGCGGCGCCGTACGGCGGGCGCCGGCCCCCGGGCCCGTCCCGGACCCCGGCGCGGGGCCGCCGAGCAGGGCGGCGACCCTGCGGTCCAGGGCGCGGGCGTACTCCTCGCTCACCAGCGAGCGGCGCACGTTGTCGCGGGCGTCGGCGTAGGAGGGCGCGCCCGGCCGGGCCAGCTTCCCGTAGTGGGCCCGGAGCCGCTCCTCCGACAGCTCCAGCTCCCCGGCGAGCCGCTCGCTCAGCGCGTGGTCGAGCTCGGCGGCGCTCACCTGGGCGTAGGTGTACTCGTCGTACTCCGGCACGCCGGGCAGCGGCCGCCCGGCCCGCCGGGCCGCCTCCCGCCGCCCGTTCTCCAGCGCGAGCGCCCGCTGGAACGCCGCCTCGCTCACCTCGGCGACCAGCCCCGCCTCCCGGGCCCAGATCCGGCGCGTCTTGTCCCGCACGGCCGCCGCCAGCGCCCGCTCCCGCAGCCGGTCGCGGGCCGTGGCCCCGGCCCGCGGCCGGTCCCAGAATCCCGGCCCGGCCGGGACGCCGGCGCCGGTGAACTCCGCGATCACCTCGGCCCGCAGCACGTCGGCGGCCCGCAGGACCTCGGCGCCGACCACCTGCTCACCCGCCACCTCCGTCACCACCTCCCGCGGCGTGAGGCCGAGGACCTGGGCGGGGACGGCGGACGCCGAGAGGCCGGCGGTCTCCGGCGCGCCGGGGACCTGCGGGGAGAAGAGGGAGAGGAGGACCGTCCCGGCCGCCAGCAGGCAGCCGATCACGGCACCCCACACCCGCGGCCGGGCGAGGGCCGAGCGGGTGGCCGGGGCGGGCCCTCCCCGCGGCCGGGGGAGGGACGGGCGGCCGGCCGGGACGGGTCCTCTCATCTCAGGAGGCGATCTTCATGTCGAACACGTGGAGGCCCGCGTCGGCGAGGGGGCTGCCGCCGGGCAGGGTCACGGACGCGACGGTCCGGGCCGGGTCCAGCGGGACGGCGTGGGCGAACACCGACACCCCGGACTCCCGGGTCTGGCCGCTGGCGGGGTTCCGATGGTCGGTCTGGGTGATGTTGTGATAGGTCGACCGGGCGACCACGACGGCCCCCTCCGGGGCGGTGGCGTCCCAGAAGTCCCCGAAGCGGACGGTCTTGTCCTCCACCGTGCCGTCGGTGTAGGTCACCTTGAAGACACCCGAGCGGACCTTGAAGACACCGGTGCCGAGCAGGACGAGTCTGCTCCCCCGGCCCGGGAGCTCGATGGTCTGGCCGGCCGCCTTGACGTTGTCCAACGTGCCGTAGGCGCCGGGGTGCCAGGTTAGATCGGCGCCGAAGGCGGTCACGGTCTGCCCCGGACGGAGCCCGGCCGCCTCCAGCCCCTGGCCGGAGTAGCTGCGGCCGGAGGTGGACAGGCCGCCGACGTTGGGGTTGCGGTCGGAGCTGACGCCCACGTTGTTGTAGGCGGCCCGCACCGACCCGTGGACCACCGGGCCGACGGCGGGCCCGGAGTAGGCGCCGCGGGAGACGCTCGTGCCGACGGGGTTGCCGAAGTAGTCGCGCCCGCCCACGCCCTCCACGAGGGCCCCGGTGCCGAGCGCGGGGGAGCCGGCCAGCAGCCGGTATCCGGAGGCGTCGCCGTACCCGGTGGCGGTGCCGGGGGCGGCCAGGCCGGGATCGGCGGTGATCGCGGCGGCGTCACCGGCGGGCGCGGCGACGCCGCCGTAGTAGACGTTGGAGTCGTAGGTGACGTTCTGGCCGGTGGGCAGCGTCCCCTGGGCCGCGTGGAAGATGTTGTTGACGATCTTCGTGCCCGCCGACGGGCCGTTGGGCACCGCGACGTTCAGCTTCTCGCTCGCGCAGAAGAAGGTGTTGTTGTGGATCCACAGCGGGCTGCTGTTGTCCCCGGCCGCGTTGCCGGCGATGCGGCAGTCGTCCTGGGCGATGTTGAAGCGCAGGATCGCCGTCGCCCGGTAGTTCGGGAACTCGGTGCAGCTCTGGCAGCCGAGATAGAAGCCGCCGGCGTTGGCGTGGGAGAAGTTGTACTGGTAGACGCAGGTGCCCTTGATCCCGCCGTCGCAGTCCCAGGCCGTGGAGTCGAAGATGGTCGGCCGCTGCCGGGTGACCTCGTTGTACTGGAAGACCGGGTCGACGGAGTTGATCGGCCACATCCCGGCGAAGTTGCCGTTGACGTAGGGGTATTTGCCGCCGCCACCGTCGTCGAACAGGTTGTGCTCCACCAGCGGGCGGTCGGCGGCGTGCACGACGATGCCGTCGCCGCCGACGCTGCGGATGGTGTTGCGGGCGATGTAGACGTTCCTGTGGTAGTCGGTGCCCTTACGGCTGATCTTGATTCCGCCGCCGCCGGTGTCGTGGACGTGGTTGCCGGTGATGGTGATGCCGTCGATGTAGCCGACCTTGCCCTCGGGCAGGGCCTGGACGCTGATGCCGGCCGAGTAGGCGAACCAGCCGGAGTTGGCGCCGGTCTTGTCACCCCAGCCGGCGACGTCGGAGATCTCCAGGTCACGCAGGACCAGCCCGGCCTTGGGCTCGGGCGTCGTGGAGTTGTACTGGACGCCGGTCCGCTTGGCCGTGGTGGCGGCGGGGTTGGTGATGTGCAGCTTCTCGATGGTGATGTGGCTGTTGTCGACGAGGTGGACGGCCCATTCGCCGCCGTCGCCCTGGATGATCGGCTTGGGGCCCTCACCGTAGGAGGTGAAGGTGATCGGCCGGCCGGGAGCACCGGATCCCACCGGCTCCAGGCGGCCGGCGCAGACGGTGCCGGCCCTGAACTTCACCTTGTCCTTGGCCTGCAGCCGGAGGGCGTTGACCTCCGCCAGGCTGGTCAGCGGCTCGGCGGCATCGCGCCCCGAGCCGCCGGGCGGCGCCGTGCAGTCCACGAAGAAGTTGCGGGCCGCGGCCGCGGCCTGTGCGGGTGGCGCGAGTGCGCCGGCGCAGGCCAGGGCCACCGCGGCGACCAGGGTCGGACGGAGTAACCGCATTCGACTGCTCCTTTTCGGTTGGGGGGAGACCAGAAGGCAGGCAGGACCCCGGCCCGGGGGACCGAGGGAGATGGGGGGAGAGCAGAGGGATCAGGCGGAGCGGGTGAGCGCCTCCGATCCGCCTCGGCGCCGTCCGGCGTTCCGGGATGGACGCCCAGGTAGAAGGTGCCCCGCTCCAGCGACGTCTGGGCGTATGGGCAGACCGGGCCCTTCCTACCGAGGTCGCCGTGGGGGCGGCACAGATACTCCCGCGCCCAGGCGACGATCTCCCCGAGGGCCGCGCCGTACCGCCTGACCAGCTCGTGGCCGCCGTCCAGGTCGGAGGTCTCGACCAGCAGGCGGGTGGGGTCCGCGGGATCGGTCAGCATCGTGCTCCGCCCTTCCGGGTGCTCCGCCGTACGGCGGCCAGCGCCGCGGCGCCCGCCGCGGTCCCGGCCCAGCGCAGGATCGCGTCCTGGCGCCGGGCGCGGGTGAGGGCGTCCGCGTACGGGATGGTCGTGTGCGAGATCATCGTGTAGAGCGGGACCCAGCGGCCGGGCAGGAGCCGGGCGAGCAGCAGGTCCGCCTTCTTGCGCGCGAGGTGGAGCGGGGAGCGGAGCCGCTCGCGCAGCTCCACGAAGTTCTGCCTGGACAGCTCGTCCAGCACGTCGGTGTGCGGCTTGCGCAGGCGCTGGTACTCGGCGAAGGCCCTGCCGAGGTCATCGGGGTGGGCGCCGACGCAGCGGTCGAGGACCGTGCAGTCCTCCAGCGCCGCGTTCATGCCCTGGCCGTAGAAGGGGTAGACCGCGTGACAGGCGTCGCCGATGAGGGCGACCCTGTCCCGGTAGTGCCAGAGCGAGGTGCGGATCGACACCAGATGCCCGACGGGATGCTCGGCGTACTCCTTGGCCAGATGGGGCATGAGCTCGATCGCGTCGGGGAAGCGCTCCCGGAAGAACGCCTCCGGGTCGGCGATCTCCGCGAACCGCCCGGCCGGCAGGAAGAGCGTGCCGGTGAGGGAGTTGTCCCGGTTGGGGTGGGCGACGATGAGGGCGTCCTGGCCGGGCCACACGTGCAGGGCCTCCAGCCTGGCCCTGGCCGACCCGTCGTCGGCGGCGGGGATCGTCAGCTCCTTGTACCCCCACTCCAGGAACTCCTGGTGGTGGTCCACCCTGAGCCCCTGCTGCATATGGGTGCGGACCTGTGAGAACGCACCGTCCGCGCCGATCACCGCGGTGCCGGGGACGGTGAGCGCGGCCCCGGTGTCCTCCTCGACGAGATGGACGACCGCCGCCTCGCGGTCGAGGCCGACCAGCCGGTGCCGGAAGTGGAAGCTCACCCCGGGCAGGGTCTCGGCGTGGTCGATCAGCGTGGTGATCAGGTCCCGGCGCAGCACCGAGTGGAGGATCTCCCCCTCGTGCGCGCCGTAGGGCTGGAACGGTGCCCCGCCGCCGGGCAGGTGGATGGCCCGGCCCCGCATCGGCACGGTGAGCGGCCACAACGTCCCCATCAGCCCGATGCCGTCGAGCGCCCTGATCCCCCGGGCGGACAGGCCGAGGTTGATCGACCTGCTCTCGTCCTCGTCGAGCAGGCGGGGGTCGGCCCGCCGCTCGTAGACGTCCACCTGGAAGCCGCGCCCGGCGAGGTGGCAGGCCAGCAGCGTCCCCGCCGGGCCCGCCCCGACGATGATGATCCGGCGCCTCATCCGTCCTCCCCACGGGTCCGGGCCGCGTCCGCGTCTGTCTCCGGGGTCCGCTCCGCCCCGGACTCCGGGATCCGCTCCGCGTCTGTCTCCGGGGTCCGCCCCGCGCCGGGCAGGCGGGCGACGAGCAGTTCGCTGGGGCCGTCGATCGCGTGCCGCTCGATCCGGCCGAACCCGGCCTCGGCCAGCCATCCGGCGACCTCGTCGAAGGAGTAGATCCGGCCGCCCTGGGTGACGGCGAGGTTGAGGCTGAAGGCCCGGGTGAACGCCTCGGCCACCGGTGGCGTGCCCTCGGGCAGATCCGCGAAGGACTCCAGGATCAGCACCGTGCCGCCGGGACGCAGCGCGGCGGCGACCCGCGCCAGCAGCGCGCGGTTGCCCGGCCCGTCGAAGCCGTGGCAGAGGTTGAACAGCAGCGCCGTGTCGTGGCCGGCGCCGAGGTCGGCCCTGGCCACGTCGCCCGGGACCGCCGTGACCCGGCCGCCCAGCCCGGCCCGCTCGATCCTGGCCCGGCCGCCCCGCAGCGCCTCCGGCAGGTCCACGATCGTCGCGGTGAGCCGGGGATGGGCCTGGCAGAAGGCGATGCTGTAGCGGGCGTGGCCGCCGCCGACGTCGAGCAGCCGCTCCCCCGGGTCGGGCGCGGCCGCGGCGACCAGCGGCGCGAGCCCGGTGGCCATCCCGTCCAGCATGGCCTGGAACTCGCGCAGTGTCCGCGGCCGGCTCTCCAGCCACCCGTAGAAGTCGGCCTGGGGACGGCCGGTGCGGACGGTCTCCTCCAGCCCGTCCCAGAGCTCGCCCAGCAGGTCCTGCCAGAAGGCCAGCGCCGGGGCGTAGCTCCACGGGCTCCGCCGGTCCAGCGCGGCCGCCATCGGGCTGGCGGCGTAGCGCCGGTCGGGCAGCCGGTCGAGGTAGCCGAAGGAGACGAGCGCGTCCAGCAGGACGGGCAGGGCGCCGGCGTCCGTGCCCGTCCGGGCCGCCAGCTCGGTCACGGGCAGCGGCCCGTCCAGGAGTGCCTCGAAGACCCCCAGCCGCTGGGCGGCGCCGGCCGCCCGGAACGCCATCGTCCCGATCAGATCGAGATGCGGCCCGGGTGCCTGGTCACGGAGTTCGTCAGGGTCGAGATACAACGGCATCGCTGTCTCCTTGCGCGATGTGAACGCCTTGCGCGACGTCGGGGTGCTCGGTCTCGGCCTCCGGACCCGCGCCCTCCTCCCGCCCCGGGGGGCGGGCGGTGGCGGCGTCGTCGTCCGGCGGTGAACGTGCGGGATCGGTCTTGGCGGGGACGGGCTCCGGCGGGTGCACGTCCTCGGCGTCGGGGAGCTCGGACTCCACGTTGCGGAAACGGGGCCGGAGGTAGGCGAGCGGGGCGAGCAGGAGCAGGCCCAGCCCGGTGAGGAGGAAGACGGCCGCCAGACCCCGGCCGGTGCCGGTGCCTATCACGCTGCCGAGGGTGCCGGCGAGCGCCCCGTCGGGGGCCATCATCGGTTCGAGGACGTGGTCGGCGAGGGGGCCGGCGGCCAGGTAGGTCAGGACGGTGGCGGCCTGGGTGAGCGTGCGGACCGTGCTGAGGACGCGGCCCAGCGCCGCCGGGTCCGTCTTGAGCTGCAGCACGGTCATCCCGACGCCCTGCACGAACGGGAGCGTGAACAGGAACGCCGGCGCCACCACCGCGATCAGCCACGGCGACGGGGCGAGGCTGTGCAGGGTCAGCAGCACCCCGCCGAGGGCCACCGACACCGCGATGCCGCGCATCCGGCGCCGGGGTCCGCCCCAGGCGCTCAGCACGAGACCCCCGGCGAAGACGCCCGCGCCACCGGCGAACATCAGCGCGCCCAGCACCGCCGGCGACCCGAACGACAGGATCAGCGGCTGGACCAGCACCCCGGACATCCCGAAGAACAGGTTGTAGGCCGCCAGCACCATGACGAGCTGGAACAGTCCGGGCCTGGCCCGCAGGTGCCGCCAGCCGTGGAGCAGGTCCCGGCGGAGCGGCTCGGGCGGGGTCGCGGCGCCCGGCCGGGTGACCTCCGGCGGCAGCCGTACGGCGAACATGACCACCCGGGTGACCAGGAACGTCGCCAGGTCGACCACGACCACGCCGGTGACCCCGACCGTCACCAGCAGCGTCCCCGCCAGCAGCGGGGCGGCGATCTTGACCGAGTCGGCCACCTGCATCAGGCCGTTGGCCCGGCCGAGGTGCCGCTGCGGCATGATCAGCGGCATCATCGAGTGGTAGGCGGCCATGTGGAAGGTGCCGAAGACCGAACCGGCCACCGTGATCGCGTAGACGTGCCAGACCTCCAGCGCGCCGGAGGCCAGCAGCACCGCCAGCACCCCGGTCACCGCGGCGGCCCCGGCGTCGGCCGCCATCAGCAGCCGCCGGCGGTCCCACCGGTCGGCCGCCGCCCCGGCCACCGGCGACAGCAGCACCTCGGGCAGGACCGCGCAGAGCATGATCAGCACGAACTCGGTGGCCGAGCCGTTCTTCTGGTAGACCCAGACGCCCAGCACGAACCCGGTCAGGCTCGACCCGATGATGGACAGGAGCTGCGCCGCCCAGATCACCACGAACCGGCGGATCCCATCACGCACGGCGGGCCCCCGCGAGGACTCCGGCGCCGATGTAGTGGTCGAGATACCGGCCGAGCAGGGCTCCGTCGGCGGGCGGGCAGACCAGCCCCGCCCCGGCGAGCGTCTCCTCGGTGGCCGAGCAGTCGAAGGACGGCCCGCCGGGCCCCTCGTGGTCGGCGACGAACGCCGGGTAGAGGGCGATCGGCAGGTCGTCCCCGACCGCCAGCCGGTCGCGGACCAGCCGACGCCACCGCCCGCCGGGCACGAGCCGCACCGGGAAGCCCCTCTCGCGCAGGCCCTCGGCCAGCTCCGCCGAGTTCAGGACGCGCGGATTGTAGTAGTGGAAGTCCCCGGTGGCGCGGCTCCGGGCCAGGTGCACGATCGCCGCGGCGACGTGGTCGACCGGTGCCATGTCGAGCCGTTCCCCGTCGGGCACCGAGCCCAGGAGCGCGCAGGTGGCGAAGAGCCTGCCGAGGAAGTCGCCGGGCGCGGACCGGCCGGTGCGGCTGTCGGCGGAGACGCGGGCGGGCCGGTGGATCGCGATCGGGAGCCCGGTCCGCCGGGCGGCGCCGGCCAGCCGGTCGGCCACCCATTTGCTCTGGTCGTAGCCGAGGTGGAGCAGGTCCGGGTCGGGCAGCGGGTCGCCCTCCCTGACCGTGCGCTCGCCCGGGGTCAGGTGGACGCCGAGCGTCGAGACCAGGTGGACCGGGGTGGTGATCCGGCCGCGCGCCGCCAGGCGCAGGATCTCCAGGACGCCGTCCACGTTGGCCGCCCGCAGCCGCCGGTAGGGCAGGGCGAAGTTGACCAGGGCGCCGTTGTGCACGATGAGGTCGGCCGAGTCGGCCAGCTCGGCGGAGCGTCCGGGCGGCAGGCCGAGCCCGGGGGCGCCGAGGTCGCCGCGCTCCGGGACGATCCGGCCGGCGAACCGGTCCTCCCAGAGGCCGTGGCGCTCAAGGTTGCCGCGCAGCCGCCCGACCGGGTCGTCGCCCCTGACCAGGCAGTGGATCTCGGCCTCGGTGGCGCGCAGCAGACCGGCCAGGAGGTAGGCGCCGAGGAACCCGGAGGCGCCGGTGAGCAGCACCCGTCCCGGTGGCCCGTCCGGGACCGGCGCGCCGGTGCGGGCGATGTCGCCGGGCAGGACCGCCTCGGCGCGCAGGTCCACCGCCTCGTCCGGCCGGCCGTCCACGACGGCGGCCAGCTCGGCCAGGTCCGCGGTGGCGAACAGCGCGGTCATCGGGACCGTGACCCCCAGCCCGGCGGCGATCCCGGAGACGATCCGCGGCGCCAGCAGCGAGTGGCCGCCCAGGTCGAAGAAGTTGTCCCGGCGGCCCGGCTCGACCTTGAGCACCTCGGCCCAGACCGCCGCGAGCGCCCGCTCGGTGCCCTCTCTCGGCGGCTCGTACGGCGGGGCGTCGCCGTCCCGGTCCGGCTCCGGCAGGGCCCGGAAGTCGATCTTCCCGTGCGAGGTGAGGGGCAGGGCCGCGAGCATGACGACGGCGCCGGGGATCATGTAGCCGGGGAGCCGGTCGGCGAGGAAGGCCCGCAGGGCCGCCGTGGTGAGCGGCTCGCCCACCAGGTAGGCGACCAGCCGCCGGGCCCCGGCGACGACCACGGCCTCGCGGACGCCGGGATGGGCCAGGCAGGCCGCCTCGACCTCGCCCGGCTCGATCCGGTTGCCGTTGACCTTCACCTGCCGGTCGGTCCGGCCGAGGAACTCCAGGTTCCCGCCGGGCCGGACCCTGGCCAGGTCGCCGGTGGCGTACATCCTGGCCCCCGGACGGGGCGAGAAGGGGTCGGGCAGGAAGCGTCCGGCGGTCAGGCCCGGGCGGCCGAGATAGCCGTGGGCCAGGCACTCGCCGCCGATGTGCACCTCGCCCGGCACGCCGATCGGGGCCGGGTTGCCGTGCCGGTCGAGCACGTAGACGCGGGTGTGCGGCAGCGCGGTCCCGATCGGCAGGTGCGTGGCCGTGCCCAGCTCCGACCCGTCGACCGTCCGGTAGGCGGTGGCGCAGACGGTCGCCTCGGTGGGGCCGTAGTGGTTGTGGAAGGCGACCCGGCCGCCGGTCAGCCCGGCCCAGGCCCGCAGGCGCTCCAGCGGGACGCCCTCGCCGCCGACCATCATCGTGGTGAGCGGAAACCCCGCGCCGCCGGCCCGCGCCCCGCCCTCCCCGGCCTCCTCCAGGTGCTCGACCCACTGCTGCCACAGCGCCGAGGCGGTGTCGACCATGGTGATCGAGTGCTCGGCGCACAGGTCGACGAGCGCGGGGCCGGTGAGCGAGGCGGGGTCCGGGTGCAGCACCAGCGCCGCGCCGCTGATCAGCGCGGGGAAGACGTCTCCCGCCGAGGCGTCGAAGCTGAGCGGCGGGACCATGAGGACCCGCTCCCCCGGCCCGAACCCGTGCAGGTCCCGGAACGACCTGGCCAGGTGGGAGAGCGTGCGATGGCCGACGACCACGCCTTTGGGCCGTCCGGTGGATCCGGAGGTGTAGATCACGTAGGCGGCCTGGTCGGGATGCCTGACGGCCGGCTCCGGGACCGCCGCCCGCTCCGTCGTCCAGAAGGCGAGGTCGGCCCGGGTCACGATCGGCCCGGTGAACCCGGCGAACCCGGCCTCCTCCGCGATCACCACCGCCGCGCCGGAGTCCGCCAGCAGGTAGGCCAGCCGCTCGGCGGGCTGCGCCGGGTCCAGCGGCACGTAGGCGGCGCCCGCCTTCAGGATTCCCAGCAGCGCCACGACGGCCTCGGGCCCGGCGGTCAGCGCCAGCGCGACCCGCGCGCCCTGGCCGGCCGGCCCGGACGGCGCCGTCCGGGCCAGCAGCAGGCGGAGCCGGTCGGCGACGGCGGTGGCGGCCCGGTCGAGTCCGCCGTAGGTGAGGACCGTGCCGCCGGGACCGCCGGCCGTGCCGGGGACGGCGGGGCGGGCAGGGGCGTCGGAGGTCGCGGAGGCGCCGGCCGTGCCGGGGACGATGACGGCGGGGGCGTGGGGGGTCCGGGCGGCCTGCCGGGCGATCAGGTGGTCGAGCAGCAGCGCCCCGGTCTCCCAGGCGAGCTCCTCGGGGGGCTCGCCGAGGACGGCGGCGAGCTCGCCGGCGGGCAGGATCTCCAGCTCCGACAGGCGGCGGCCCGGGTCGGCGACGATCGACCGCAGCAACGTCTCGAAGTGGGCGGCCATCCGCTCCACCGTGGACCGGTCGAACAGGTCGGTGCTGTAGGTGAACATGAGCTGGACGTGGGTGGGGTAGACGACCACGTCCAGGGCGAGGTCGAACTTGGCGCCGGTCAGGCCCGACAGCACCGGCTCGGTGCGCAGGCCGTCGAGGGTGAGCGTCCCGCCGTCGGGGTTGCCCAGCATGAGCATCGTCTGGAACAGCGGCGTCCTGGCCGGGTCCCGGTCGAGCCGCAGCTCGCCCACCACCCGCTCGAACGGCACCGCGGCGTGGCCGTACATGGTGAAGGCGCGCCGCCGCACCCGCTTGAGCGTCTCGCGGAAGGTGGGGTCGCCGGCCAGGTCCGCGCGCAGGGCGAGGGTGTTGATGAAGATGCCGAAGACCGACTCGTACTCCTCGTGGTCACGGCCCGCGACGGGGGTGCCGACGCAGAAGTCCTCCTGCCCGGTGTAGCGGGACAGCAGCACCTGGTAGGCGGCCAGGACGGTCATGAACGGCGTGCACCGCTCGGCCCTGGCCAGCGCGGTGACCTCCTGCCACAGCTCCACCGGGATCCGGTGGACGGACAGGTCTCCTCCAGTGGTCCGCACGGCGGGGCGCGGCCGGTCGGCGGGCAGCTCCAGCACCGGCACCCCGTCGAGCTCCCGGAGCAGGCCGTCGAGCTCGGCCGGCCGCTCGCGCTGCAGGCGCGCGTAGTCGCGGTACTGCAGGGCGGGGGGCGGCAGCGGCGACGGCAGCCCGGCGGTGAAGGCCGCGTACAGCGCGGCCAGCTCGGCGAACAGCACCTGCTCGATCGACCAGGCGTCCCCGGCGATGTGGTGCACGACCAGCAGGAAGACGTGCTCACCGGGTCCGGTGCGCAGCAGGGCGGCCCGGAACAGGGGCCCCTCGGCCAGGTCGAAGGGCCAGTTGCTCCGCTCGGCGAGCAGCTCCCGCAGCCGCTCCCCGGCCGTCCCGGAGGGATGGTCCCCGTCCCCGCCGGTCAGGTCGAGCCGTTCGATCTCCACCGGGGCCGGGTCCAGGACCACCGCGGCGGGGGCGCCGCCGGCCTCGGGGAAGACGGTCCGCAGCGACTCGTGCCTGGCGACGATCTCGCTCAGCGCCCGGGCCAGCGCGCCGGGGTCGAGCGGCCCGATGAGCCGCTCGCAGACGACCATGTTGTAGGTCCCGTCCCCGGGGGTGAGCCGGTCCAGGAACCACAGCCGCTCCTGGGCGTAGGAGAGCGCGCTCACGCGAGCCCTCCTCGCAGCCGCGTGACCTCCTCGGCCAGGCCGGCGATGGTGGGGTTGTCGAAGAAGACGTCGAGGGAGACCTCCACGCCCAGCCTGCGCCGGGTCCTGGCGATGATCTGGGTGATGGTCAGCGAGTGGCCGCCGAGGTCGTAGAGGTCCTCCTCCAGGCCGATGTCGTCGAGCCGGAGGATCTCCTGCCAGATCTCGCGCACCTGGGTGATCACGGGGTCCTCCCGCTCCGGGCTGTCGAGCACGGGGTCCGGGGCCGGGGGGGACAGGTCGGTCACTGGAGCTCCTCGTCGGATTCGTGGTGAGGCGGCGCCGGAAGGTCCGCGACCTTCGCGTACGGCTCGCCGGCGATGGCGCGCAGCAGGGCGCGCAGGTATCCCGCGACGCGGGCCACGTCGTCGTGGCCGATCACCGCGGGGTCGAAGCGGAGGCCGAGGGTGAGGCTCAGGTCGCCGTCCACGGCCTGGACGTGCAGCGCGCGGCGGGCGGCACCGTTGAAGACCGTCCACTCCACGCCGGTCCCGAGGCCGGGGAAGCTCGGCGCGGGTGCCCTCCTGCGGTAGCTGAGCAGCACGGGGGCGGAGGTCGCCGGCGGTGGCGCGTGCCGGAAGCGGTACAGCTCGCGCAGCTCGGCCTGGACCGCGCGCAGGTGGGCGGGGAGGTCCTCGCCGGGCTCCGGATGCGGGACGAACGGCACCCGCGCGACGAAGTTCCCGATGTGGTGCCGCGTCTGGTCGGTCCGGGTGCCGAGGTCGAGGGCGAGCGGCGAGCCGGTGGCGCCGTAGCGGCGCAGCAGCATGCCCAGCGCGGCCACGAGCAGTTCGAACCTGGTCGCGCCGAGGGCGGTGGCGGCGGCGGCGAAGGCCGCGAACTCCGCCCCGCCGAGCACCATCTCGACGATCTCGCC